>PXEI01000353.1 GCA_003564775.1 Spirochaetaceae bacterium | reverse complement strand
GTGTGCTCTTCCGATCTGAAAAGTGAGGAAAACGACTGGCGGCAGGCGCTCACAGCCTGCGGGGTGTTTCTTCTCCCGGCGGCCAGTCAGAACGGTAGCAGGCATCCGGAGCACGAGCTCAATCTATTCTCGGCAATAGAGGAAATCACTCAGAACGAGCTCTTCGCGGATTATGGTCCGGGCCCGGCTGCTGAGAAGGGAGTTGAGCAATCTCCCCATGGCGGCACGGCTCAAGAAGAACCCGCTCCCCCGGTCGAGGCATTGGAACATGATTACGACGAGCTCAAGCAGAGCCTACTCACCCACCTGGAGGAGCAAAGCTTCCCGTCGGACATTGCGGCCGAGCTCCGGGATCGAATTGAGAACCGTGTAATTCTTGTTGCGGACCAACTACGTCCAGACACCTTGCGCAGAGATCAGACCGAGGCGAAGGGCCTGGACTATGCTGGCAAGGTACGTATGGCCGAACAAGCACTGAGCTCAAAACGCGAACTCCTGGAGGTCATTGAACGCAGCGGTGCTGGCAGTCCGACTCGACGCCTGTTAAAGCCAACAGCGCTCAAACGGACCGGAAACCAGCTGCATCTTCATGGGGTGCAACTTCCAAGTGAACGAGAAGTACGAATTGATATCGCCAAGATTGGTCTATTGCGACGAGTCCGTGGTGCTGCAGCAGGTGAGTAAACACCGGTGGTTCGACTAAGACGCGTTCATAGCCTGTCTTATGTCTGTGCGAACAGATCGGACTGTAGTTTGGCCTGTGCAAGGAACATTTCCTCACCCCCAATAACAAGACACCCAGCTTCTTTCGCTCGTGCTACGAGTCTTGTTACAGGCGGCGTATAGATAATCTCGTAGAGCACCTCGGTTCCGGCAAACTCATAAAACGCCAAAGGATCAGCGTCGGTATCCGGTTGCATGCCAACACTCGTCGTCTGCACCAGGATGTCGTTGTGAAGCCTCAAGGCGGGCAGAGAGCCAGGCTCCAGTGCACCGGCCGTAACCTGCCCCAGTTTGGCGTACTCCCCTGCCAGCGACTCAGCCCTGTGCAGCGTACGATTCAACACCAGCACCCGTGCTCCCGAACTCAGCAACCCATACACCACCGCGCGCGCCGCTCCACCTGCTCCAATCACTGTAACACCGCGGTCGCGTAGCTCAGGCACGCGACTGCGCAGCGGCTCCAGAAATCCGGCTACATCGGTATTCGCTCCGACAAGTCTCCCATCAGCATCACGAATCACGGTGTTGCACGCACCCACCGCCAGGAGCTCGGTCGACGCCTCGCCAACCGCCGGAACATCCGCTCCCGGATCTCCGGCCGTTCCGACAGCACGTGAGGCACCCTCTGCTCCTGCAGCACGAAACCAGTCAGCCACCATCTCCTTGTGGGGAATGGTGACCGATACTCCCCGGATATGTAACAATGCCATGAGCTCACGAAAGGCAGGTACGTCGTCGGTGGGAAAAGGCACATAGACCGCGTTGCGTCCTTTACGGTCAAACTCTGCGTTATGAAAGGCTGGCGAACGGGAGTGCAGTACCGGGTTCCCAATAATGCCAAATACCTCGGTGGTCGGCCCCAAGCTACGGTAGCGATACAGCTCGGCCATACTCCGCGGGTCAATCTGCCCTGGCGCAACGTGTTCGCGACCCTTACTCGGTTCTGAACTGTAGCTCAGGAAAGACCCAATCCGCGGCGCAAGCACTCGCGTGGGAAAGCCGTACGCCCCCATCCCCACAATGATTGCCCGCTTATCACGCGCCTCTCCCGCACCACCTGCTCCCGCATCACCTGCATCCATACCGTCAAGCCAGGCGATCGCAGCCCGTACCAGCCGCACCAGGTCACGGCTGCCTCGCACCTGCACCGCCAGCTTTGGTATTTCTCCCGGGTCGCCACAACCAGCTAGCTCCCTGAGCACCGCGACCGGATCCTCGGGCGTCCGATCAAAAACATGCCGCGATCGAATAATCTCACCACCGTAACGAGCCGCAACATCGGCAGCCTTGCGCCCGGCATCATGCGCCACGACATCGTCCTCAAGATCAAGAAACAACCCCTCACCGACCAGACCTTCCGCATGCTGTTCTACCAAGGCCGACAGGTAGTTCAGGCGTTCTGTATCGTCGCCGTTCCATGCACCACCATCGCTCAGTCGACGAAAGGTCAAGATAAGCGGCACCCCGATAGCCCAGGCTGGAGATGCTGTATCATGGACAAGCCTTTCGCGTTCGTCTTGACGCAGGAGATCCAGTCGTAGTTCCAGGATGTCAAAACAACCGCGGTATCGGTTCACTTGAGCAGAGACTCCCTCAAGTGTATCGGCACTCAAGGTGAAACAGATCATGATACAGGGCCTGCGAGCATCGGCTCATCACCATGCCCGTTCGACTGCGGAAGCAGCCCACCGTCTTGCAGGTAGCTGGTAAAGGAATGCTCGTTCGCCGGTTTCGAGAAATAGAAGCCCTGAATGAACTCACACCCCTCGTCCCGCAGAAAACGCAGTTGTCCTTCGCGCTCAACCCCCTCGGCCAGAGTTTCTAAATGAAGATTCCGCGCCATGGAAATGATTGCCCGAACTATCTCCTGATTCTCGGGGTTGATGTCTACATCATCAATGAATGAACGGTCAATTTTCAGGGTGTCTATGGGGAGTCGTTGCAGATAACTCAGTGAAGAGTACCCGGTGCCGAAGTCGTCGACAGAGATCCGGATGCCGCGTTCGCGCAACGCATGCATCTTGGTGACTGCCTCCTCGGGCTTTGACATAATTGCACCCTCGGTAAGCTCCAGCTTGAGACTTGACCCCGGCAGTTTCAGAGAGTCCAGAATCCCAACAACGCGCTCAACCAAGTCGTCCTGTGCAAACTGTGTGGGTGCAACGTTTACGGATATGTAAAGGTTTTTGTAACCTTGAGCATGCCACTGAGCCAGACGCCGGCAGCTGTTATAGAGGATCCACTGTCCAATGAAGCGAATGTCGCCGGTCTCCTCGGCAATGGGAATGAAAGCAGCTGGCCCAATAGAACCCAGGTCGGGTGGATTCCAGCGGATTAGTGCTTCGGATCCGGAGATACGTCCGTCACGATCAACAATAGGCTGATACAGAATGCGGAACTGCTCGAACCCGGCACGGACCGCTCCAGTGAGCATCTTCTCTACCAGCACCTTGCGACGGTAGCCAGCACCCAACTCCGGGGTATAAATATGCCAAGGAGAGCGGCTCCGCACCGCCTCTTCAAGCGCGATATCAGCATTCCCAATGACCTCGGCTCGGTCTGTGTGCCCGGACTCGTACAACGCGACTCCTATGTGACAGCCAAAGGCAATATCGTTGGCTGGACCCTCGTGCCGCTCAGAGACCACCTCAGCCATTTCTGCGGCCAACTCGCGAGCAAGATCAGCATTCGAGCTTGCGTGTAACAACACAATAAACTCATCAACACGGTCAGACTGATACACGTTTTTTCCAGCGACGCTCATGAGTCGTCTAGTCGTTTGAAACAGCAGAATCTTGTTGCGGTCACGAGTGTTCTTAACTCGTTCGTAGGCAGAATCAAGGCGTAGAATGGCAACGCCAAACGGCCTTTCACTGCGTTGTACCAGACGCTCAAAATCTCGGTCAAATACTCTTCGAATTGGGAGTCCTGTATAGGGGTTCTGGTTCAGCAGGTTCTCAAGGTCTTTGTTTTTCTCTTCAAGTGCTTGCAGTTGTTTACGCAGCTCATCTACTTCATTTAGGTCTGTGGTCACCGGTAGATCTGATAATGCCTGTTCCGGATGTGTAACATCTTTGTGATTCACCGCGACTCCACGACCAGGCTCATGCTACGAGTATACCACATGTTTTTTACCTGACTTTAGGTCTAATGCATCGAATAGTACCGCTGATTTCATTGTCATTCAACAAAAAACGGAACCTCCATGTACTGCGAGATCAGACGCCCAACTTCCTCAAGTTCAAACTGTACAGAGCTTTCCTCGAGTCGATATCGACGCTGCTCGGTGCCGACCGTGAGCCGGTACAGTTCTACGTCGCGTTTGAGCATTTGTGCAGGAACAGTTCCTCGTTGCCTTTCAGATCGTGTTGGCTCGCCGTGAACCCTGGAGAGTTCAACGCGTGAGAGCACTACTTCCTGAATGTCATCAAAGCTCACAAAATCTCGTGAGATCACGAAAAAAAAGACCCGTCGTTCAAAAATCAAACCGCCTGAGTTCTGCTCAAACACCTTGCGGTTCTCCCACCCCGCCAGGATTATGCAGACGCTCACCAAAGCAAAATATACCAAGGTGCTGAAGAAGTGGTCCGCAGAGAAATCGCGTTCATAGTCAACAGCGACGAAAAATGCCACAAGCAGCACCACCGCAACCACACCAAAAACAAGCCTACGGGTGGGATTGAGAGTCAGAATCAATGAGTTGTCCTCTCGGTGTCGCAAAATAAGACGGGTATTCAGGGATCGCATACGCCTCCTCAACCTTTTGCAGTCATAACTTGCAGTACGTACCCTGGTAAAGTATAGGAAAAAAGCAGGGCAAAAATCGACACCTGGTGCCTGTCTTTTATGAAAAGAAATAAATCGGCAGAGTTCGAACGCGGACCTCACTTCTTGTCGGTTTTTGTTGCAACCTAATACAATATAGGATAAAATACGTGAAATATTGTGACATTAGGAACATTAAATGAACGGAAGCATTAATCGCAGTACCGTCTTGCGCCTTTCGCGCTATCTGCGAGTACTTCAAAAACTGAAATCACTCGGGTTCATTAAGGTTTTCTCTAATAATCTGGGTGATGCTATTGGGGTCACCCCGGCAGTTGTACGCAAGGACTTCTCACTGATCAATATCCCTGGGAACAAGCGTGGTGGATATAATATCGACGTGCTGCTCTCAGAGATGACCAAGGTTCTTGGTAAGAACGAGGTTGAGCGCGTTGTGGTTATTGGTTGTGGAAATATCGGAAGCGCGCTCATGGAGTATCGAGGCTTCGCTCGTGACGGTATAGAGATTGTTGCTGGCTTCGATATTGATCCTTCGAGTATACACTACGCTGGGAAAATACCGGTGCTTCCCATGGATCGCCTGGAAGACTACATTCAACAAGAACGGATTCAGGTAGCCGTAATCGCCGTGACCGAGTCAGCCGCAGCCGAGGTTTTCGATCGCCTTATGGCGGCCGGAATTCGTGGCTTCCTTAACTTCACCTCGGTAGAGCTTAAATGTGTCGACAAGTGCGATGTGAATGATTGCGCTATCCGGTGCACAGTGCACAACATCAATATCAGTGTCGAGCTTGAGAACCTGTTCTACATGGTAAATATGAACACAGCGGAGTCGCGGTACCCTGATCCAAGAAACCGAATTGTCCCGATATCCGACTCTCGGTACGGAACATAACAGGCACCCCAACTCTGCCGTGAGTGCACACAACGATGCGTGCGCATACAATGCCGGAGAAAGTTAACCCACGTGCTCCGGCACATGCAGAATGTCGCGGGCTTTGCTGCCGTTCTGCGGCCCCACAATCCCCAGTCGTTCCATCTCCTCAACCAAGCGAGCCGCCCGGTTGTAGCCAATTTTGAGCCTGCGTTGCAGATACGATGCAGATGCCTTGTTAGCCCCCACAACAATGTTAATGGCCTTTTCAAGCAGCGGATCCTCAAGCTCATCGTGGTACACATCGTCCTCATCTTCCTCTATGAAGATCTCGTCGTCTATGTATTCCGGTTCGCCCAGCGTTTTCACATGGGTTACCACCCGCTCTACCTCATCCTCCGACAGGAAGGCACCCTGTATGCGAAACGGGAAAGGATCCCAGGCCGAGGTAAACAGCATGTCACCTTTCCCGAGCAGCTTCTCTGCACCTACACTGTCAATGATGATGCGCGAGTCGACCTTGCTTGCTACCATGAAAGCAATGCGTGATGGGATGTTGGCCTTAATAAGCCCGGTAATGACGTCGGTAGATGGCCGCTGTGTGGCCAGGACAAGGTGAATACCGACTGCTCGCGACATCGCGGCAAGGCGAGCAAGAGTTGACTCAAGCTCTTTACCGGAAGTTGCCATGAGATCGGCGAACTCATCTACCACAACCACTATGTAGGGTAGTTTCTCGGTCGCGATCTCCCGCTTTTTCACCTTGGCATTGAAGCTGCGGATATCACGAACACCCAGAGAGTCAAGCAGGGAGTAGCGGCGCTCCATCTCGTAGATACACCACTGCAGCGCCTGAAAGGCCCGCTTAGGATCGGTGATTACCGGCGTCAGCAGATGGGGGATATCATTGTAGAACTTGAGCTCCACAATCTTCGGATCAATGAGAATAAGCTTGACCTCATGCGGAGCTCGACGATACAACACCGAGCAGATTATCGAGTTAACGCACACCGACTTACCGCTTCCTGTTGCACCGGCAATCAGAAGGTGCGGAGTCCTTGCAAGATCAATGATCTGAGCGTCACCAGGGATATCCTTTCCAATGGCCAGCGGAATTGCCATGTCCGACTCGGTGAAGTTTTCTTCACGCAGCAGTTCACCAAAGGACACGATGTTGCGCCGCTTGTTTGGAATCTCAATTCCCACCGCATGTTTGCCGGGGATTGGCGCAACAATACGTACG
>PXEI01000287.1 GCA_003564775.1 Spirochaetaceae bacterium | reverse complement strand
GACGCTTGTTTCTTGGAGTTGTTGTGCTGCTGTCTGTGGCGGCGACAGTCCTTGATGTAGTGTATATGGCACCCTTTCCCCGGTTGGGCTATGCCGTAGCCTTTGCTGCGGCATTCCTTCTGGCCGCCACTACCTTCTTCGATACCACCACCGACGACGTGGAACTCTCGCGCACCGTCACCGATACACGTGATGTGGTGCTGCTTGGCACTCTGTACCCACAGGTGCTCATTTTCGCCTTTGGGCACGGTGTGGCGATCTCCCAGGCACTTTTCTATCCAGCCTCGTATCTCGTCCATGTTGCGGTGCTGCTGTTATACTTCCGACGCAGTTATTTGGCTGGCCTGGAGGCCGCCAAGAGTGCCGAGGAAGAAAAGGAACGGCTGTACGGGTTCATGCACCGGGTAGAGTCAGCCATTGGCACACAGATTGATCTTGACAGCATACTGGGCTACATAGTTGAGGATGCAGTCAGAGAAACTGGTGCAAACGGCGGAGCCGTTTTTCTGGTCTCAGAAGATCAATCCAATCTACAGCTGCGGGCTCTCCATGGTACCTTTCCGCCACCGTATCCTGTCTCGGCGGTAGTCAAAGAACGAGCCTCACGTCTTGAAAACTATGTTCGATCCAACCCCATACAGATGGGTGCCACGGTTATTGGAACCACCGCAGCCGCGGCCTCTCCGACCTTCATCCCCGATGCCGACGGAGATCCACGTCTGCACGCGAATCATGACCCCGAGGACAGCTGTTACATCAGTTCGCTCATCGCGGTTCCCCTCATTATCTCCGGGCGGGTACTTGGCGTCTTGGCCATAGTCCGAACTCGAAGGCTGAGGCGTTTCGCTGAGCGTGATTTTCGTCACCTCCAGACCTTTGCCGACTACGCAGCACTCTCCATAGATATGACGGTTGCATACCTTGAGCTCCTAGAGAAAAAAGAGATCGAGAGTGAGTTGAATATTGCCGCCGATATCCAAAGGAGACTGCTGCCGGACTCGCCACCGGCGGTAGCCGGACTCGTCTGCGCGGTGTTTTCCAGACCAGCGCGCGGAGTTGGAGGTGACTACTTTGACTACTCCCAAATTGACAAGCAGACTGCCAGGCTTATGATCTGCGATGTCGCAGGTAAGGGGGTGCCAGCCGCCCTGGTAATGGTCATGATCAACGCTCTGCTCGACAGTGAGCCGGGATCCCGGCTGGATCCGGCACTCACTCTCAGGGCGGTGAATACAGGGATTACGCGACGAACAGCGGTCGAGCACTATGCGACTGTCGGGTTGTGCCACATAAACCTGCTGAATGGGGAGCTGGAGTACGCGAATGCGGCGCATCATCCGCTTATGGTGTATAGAGCGGCCGGGGCAGATCAGGACAGCGCAGCCAAGATGGAGTACTTTGACACCGAGGGGCTTCCGGTAGGAATAGATCCGGATGTAGAGTATCAGAGCACTACAATTCGGCTCAAACCGGGAGACGTGGTTGTTCTGTACACAGACGGAATCACCGAGGCGTTGAACTCTGGAGGTGAGCAGTTTGGGGCCGAGCGGCTTGCCGCGACGGTTCTCAGCACGGCGAGTCGGGGCGCTGAGGCTGTACAAAGAGCGGTCTGCACAAGCCTGGAAGCGTTTGTAGCAGGCAGGAAGCAGCATGACGACCAGACCTTATTGGTTCTGGAGTTTGCGCCAGAAAACGACGATACTTAAGGATATGGAGCTCGAACGCACGTTTGACGACAAGGTAGCGGTGTTGCGCGTCAGAGGCGACGTAGACCTTTTTCAGGGGAACGCACTCAAAACCGCAATTCTTGAAGAAACTCATGCCGAGAACACAGGTCTGATTATTGATCTGGGTGAAGTCAGGTATATGGACTCCAGCGGAGTGGGTATTCTGCTCATGGCTCGATCCTACTGCGAGAAGAAGAATATTCCCTTACGAATTTCGTCAGTTCAAGAACCGGTTCGGCGTGTGCTTGAGCTCACAAAGCTGTTGAACTACCTGCCGCTCTGTAGCACTCTTGAAGATGCCTTGCTCAGTCTTGCCGGATCCGGCGGTGACTGCAATGAAGCGGAATCTGACCCGACGGAAGGCGGGCGAATGTGAGTTGGTCGAGTGGGCAGCGGTCGGTATTACTGGCCGGTACTGCCGGGCTACTGATTGGAGCCAGCGTCGTCTTCATACTCATGAAAACCTCAGCCCCAGCCCCGGAACAACTGCGTCCGGTGCGCCATGCTGAAGTACGAACACTCTTCTATTCCAACATCGAGTTAGATCCGCACGGGGCGTGCGATGCTGTCTTTCCGGTGGAACGCACCATAACCTTTGACTCCTTCAACCATGCAGCGGATGCCGAACAACGCGGGGCAGCGGTACTCACGCAGCTGTTTGCTGGCCCCACTGCGGAAGAAGTGAGCCAGGGATTCAGCTCCTTCTTCTCAGCCGAGACCGCCGGGCTCTTGAGGAAGCTTCGAATTCACGAGGGTGATGAGCAAACTGCCTACATCGACTTACATGATATGCGGTATTCACTATCCGGAGCTAATAGTAGCTGCGGTAGCCTGAGCTTTTTTGCACAACTCGAGCATACCATGCGTGCCACCGTTGGGGTGTCACAGATCCGTTATGCTTTCGAGGGCAACCCTGAGATGTTCTACAACTGGATGCAAATTGGGTGTGGCGCCGCCGAAAACCTCTGTGATCCGGAGCCCTTTCGATAGCCCTCGCTTATTTCGCCGGACGATTGTTTCGTGAAACAACAACCTTGTTGCGCCCATTGTTTTTTGCCTCGTACATCGCCTCATCCGCACGTGCCGTAAGGTCTCCCGGTAAGTTATCAATTGGGGGAGAGTACTCGGCAACGCCAACTGAAACAGTTATTCGCAGCTCTTCATTGCCATGGTGAAAGCAATGCTTCTCCACCGCCATCCGAATGCGCTCGGCAACCTCGGTTGCTTTCTGAGTCTCCAGATTAGGAAGCAGGACGATAAACTCCTCGCCCCCATACCGCGCTGCAATGTCCACCGGGCGTGTGTGCTGTAAGACAATCTCGGCAAGTCTGCGTAAGACTTCATCACCAAACTTGTGTCCATAGGTGTCGTTTACGGGTTTGAAATAGTCAACATCAAGCATGAGGAGTGAGAGACTCTCTTGCCCCGGTTCCCCGTGTTGCTTGAAGAGTTCAAGCATACGTTCCTCGAGCACATGTCGTTGTTTCAGTCGGGTCAATGAGTCTATGGTCGCGCGGTCGAACAGGTAGGCGTTGTACACGGCTATTGCCGCAAGCCTCCCAATATCCAGTGCATAACGGCGTTCATCGATGGTGAACGCCGAATCATCAATTCGTCGACCAAGTACAATAATGCCCTGCAAGTCCGAACGCGCCACCAGAGGTACCACCACGTGGTAGGGCATGCGCGAGAGTCCACAAGGCGGGGTGTCCGCAGGGAGTGCCGCGTGTAACTGCTCAGAGGTGTAGCAGTCCGGCTTATCTATCAGATGCTGTCGCAGTGGGTGATTGGGCGGGATTGTGTACGAGATAGAATGATCCAGGTCAAAGCCGATGTAGTCACGGTTGAGTATCAGTTCGGCGTGGTCTGCTTCCCGCCGAACAAAAACGCCCGCCTGCAGCACTCGCAGTTGAGCTAAACATGTATGCAGAATTGAGTCGATGAGCCGGTTGTACTCAAGCGTTGAGTTAAGGCTCTTGCTAATCTCAAGCAGCTGACGGAGATCAAAGTTCTCCTTTTCCAGTTCGTCGACTCGACTCATGTACTACACCACCCACTCACCTTTGTGAATCAGCTTTTCCTCGGTTCCATCGGCCCGTATTCCAGTTACATCGGTCTCACTGGAGCCAATCATGAAATCATAATGGATGAGACTCCGGTTGCCGCCGCGCGCAAGGAAGTCCTCTTCACCCTGGTGCTGAACACAAAAGGGATAGGCGCGCCCAAGGGCCAGGTGGCAGGAGGCGTTCTCATCAAACAGCGTGTTGTGAAACATAAGTCCTGAGCGTGACACAGGCGAGCTGTTGGGCACCAGCGCGACCTCGCCTAAGTAACAGGCTCCTTCATCGGTCTCCAGAAGCGAGGTGAGCGCAGCCTGTCCTTTACCTGCTTTGGCCTGAACAACTTTGCCCTCACGAAACTCCAACTCAAACTCGTCTATGGTAGTTCCGTCTACCACCAGCGGCCGAGTGTTGCGTACGGTTCCGTTGACCCGACCACGGTGGGGGGCGGTGAACACTTCCTCGGTAGGCATATTGGGTATAAAAAATACACCCGCTGTGTTTGTTGAACCAACCCCATGCCACTCGTGGCCATCTGCCAGGCCTACGACAAGGTCGGTGCCAGGCCCACGGAACTGGAGCGCCTGATACTTTCGCTCGTCGAGGAAACGCACACGTTCAGCAGTTACTCGCGCATGCTCATCCCAGGCCGCCTCCGGGTCCGGTTGATCCACCCTGCACAGCTGGAAGATAGTTTCCCAGAGCTTGTCCACGGCCTGCTCTGCCGAAGAGTCCGGGAAAATAGCCTTGGCCCAGCCGGGTGTTGGAACCGCAGCCACCAACCAGGCAATCTCGTTGTTCATGACGTACCGACGAAAGGGCTCCATATGGCGGTTGGCCGTGCGTACGCTCGTGCTGACACGCTCAGATGCAATTCCGTCGGTCAGATGTGGATCTTCGCAGCTAAATACCAGGAAGGCATCGTTCTGCTCCGCACCCTGTACCAGGGCATCTGTTTGCCACTGGGGAAACTCCCCAAAGGAGTCTTCAGGGGCTTGTTCGTAGCGAACTCGGGTTGCCGCCGAGTCTTCCCAGAACAGGGCAACATAACGTGCGCCCTCCTGATAAGCGACCTCGGTCAGAATTCGAATAAAGGCCGCAGCTTCAACCGGGGCCTTGCGTACAAAGAGGCGCTGTCCGGGCTGAAGATTAAGCCCTTTACGAAGAAGAACCCGCGCGTACACGCGGGCCTGTTTGTCAAAGTTGTTCATCATGGTGTGTAGGTACTCACTCCTTAGGCAATGCCGACCGAGCTGTCGAGGTATACATCTTGAATTGCGTTCAAGAGCTTCACCCCTTCTTCCATTGGGCGCTGAAAGGCTTTGCGCCCACTTATTAATCCTGCGCCGCCTGCGCGCTTGTTGATTACCGCTGTCCGTACCGCGTCGGCAAAGTCGTTTTTCCCCGAAGCGCCTCCGGAGTTTATCAGACTCGCACGACCCATAAAACAGTTCACCACCTGGTAGCGGCAAAGATCTATAGGGTGGTCACTGCTTAGCTCACTATACATGCGCTCGTCCAGTTTGCCATAGGAAGAGTCGCCGGTGTTCAAGGCTTTGTATCCGCCGTTCGTGTCCGGAAGCTTCTGCTTAATGATATCTGCCTGCAGTGTTACCCCCAGGTGGTTCGCCTGTGCCGTGAGATCGGCCGCTGTATGGTAGTCGGTTCCTTCGTGCTTAAAGGCGCTATTGCGTAGGTAACACCACAGGACAGTAGCCATTCCCAGTTCATGCGCATAGTGAAAAGCCTCGGCAATCTCGATGATTTCGCGTGAGGCGTCGTCCGAGCCAAAGTAGATGGTAGCTCCAACGGCTGCCGCACCCATATTGTAGGCCTCCTCAACCGTGCCGAACAAGATCTGTTGGTGCTTATTTGGGTAGGTGAGCAACTCGTTGTGGTTAATTTTTACGATAAAAGGAATCCGATGCGCATACCTGCGCGAAACCGCACCAAGAACCCCAAAGGTTGATGCTACCGCGTTGCAGCCGCCCTCAACGGCAAGTTTCACAATGTTCTCCGGGTCGAAGTAGGCTGGGTTCTTGGCAAACGAGGCACCGCCGGAGTGTTCAATGCCTTGGTCTACCGGCAGTATGGAAAGATAGCCGGTGCCTCCAAGCCGCCCGTGGTCATAGAGTGACTGAAGATTTCGTAGCACCTTGTTGTTCCGATCCGACTGTGCCCAGACGCTATCTACATGATCTGGGCCCGGCAAATGGAGTGTCTCCTTTGGAACTGTTGTGCAGCTGTGCCCGAGCAGGCTTTCTGCATCCTGGCCAAGTAATTGTTGAATGTCTGTTGCGGACATATCCGCCTCCTTGTGTCGTCGTTTCTTGCGAGACCCCGCACAGGTTGTAATGATCCAATACCTTAAGTTACCAAACATCGGGTATTTCTGTGTAGTGTATTCGGGGTCCGATGTTGTTGGGGGCTGGATGAATTGTGGTCGAGGCCACAAAAAACGGCTATATTTGCGTATGCAAAACCAGATGAGGCCTCGTTACGGCCTTATCTGAAAGGGCCGCGTATTCCGGGGGGGCTATGTGTACGACTCAATTCTGTGTGGCAAAGACGCCTGCAGCCAGGAGCTTCACACCATCTACTCTACGACCAGGTCTTGTTCTCATGGTGTTTTTGCTGCCCATTATCAGTGTCTGGTCCCAGTCTGCATCCTACCTTGACGCTATTCTCCAGAGTGAGCACGTGAGGTATCAGGATGCAGCGTATGTGTTGTTGCTTGGTGCCGGGCTCATAACTGATGAACTCAGTCCAGCCGAAGCCCTGCGGTTTTTTGAAGAACGAGGTTGGGGCCTGCCGCGCCTTTCGCCGGTGGATGAGCTCACGCTTGGGAGTTACAGTCTCATGACGATGCGCGTTTTTGAGTTGAGAGG
>PXEI01000324.1 GCA_003564775.1 Spirochaetaceae bacterium | reverse complement strand
GCCCGAGTGCCAATGGGTGATTCTCGTCAATGATTCCGCGCCCCGAGGCACTGCTGAGTACCGGAACGCCTTGCTCCTCTGCAAATGCGCGCAACTCGCCAAAGGCTTGTGAGGAGACTGCACCGCCACCGGCAATCAGCACCGGGTTTACGGCCTGAGAAAGGAGTTGGGCCACCTGGGACAGCGCTTCGGGGTCCGGTGCTGGCGGCGCAACTGCAGGAGAGCGCTCGTACGGCGGTATCGCCGCAAGGGTCAAACTGAGGTCTACCGGGATTTCCAGGTAGACTGGCCCGGGACAGCCGGAACGGGCTATCTGAAACGCGCGACGCAGGGCCCATGGGGTGCGTTCAGGGGCTGGAATCCTATATGACCACTTGGTTACAGGCCGCGCGATGCTGAGTTGGTCTACCTCCTGGAAAGCGGGCATGCCCTCATGGGCCACCGAAACCGAGGCCGAGAGCACTACCAGTGGGACCGCAGCCGCCTGGGCTTCAAGCATTGCAGACAGCATGTTGGTAAAGCCTGGGCCGGTACTCCCAAAACACACTCCGGTGCACCCTGCGGCTCGTGCGTATGCAAGGGCCATAAATGCACCGGAGCTCTGCTCACTTGCATGAATCGAGGTTACACGGTCTGAGTCGTAGAGCGCGTCGTACAGGAGTTTTGGGTTGCCTGGCATGCCAAAGACATACCTAATCCTTTCGGCTTCAAGTCCTTCTACAATCGAGTTCCATGCGTTTCGTGACTGGCTCATACTTACCCCTCATGATTTGTTGTGGGATCGATGCGGAGTGCGGTGCGTCCTACCGTGTATGTGACCATCAGGAGTGCGAGGGCAATTCCGGCGATGGTATACGGGAGTATAGCGGTGCCGAAGTTCTCGGCCAGTTCGCCAAACGCAGATGGGAGCACCATTCCACCCAGGGAAGCAAAGATAAGAATGAAATTGGTAATAAACCCTGCAGCTTCGGGAAACCTATGGGCGGCAATTGCCATGTTCATAGGGAAGATTCCGGCGGCTGCAACACCTATAACTGCAATAATGACCACAATGAGTCCTGGAACAGGAAGAAGACTCCATATTCCGGTCGCCACCGCAACAATCACGCTGATGAGAATGAGGTAGCGACCGACTCCAACCTGGTCTGCAAAAAAACTTGAAAGGAGTCGTCCCAGAGCGAGTGCAACCGCAAGGACAAGAGCAATTGCTGCTGGAGCAACAACTCCGACATTGAGCTCTTCCCAGTAGGATGGTACCCAGCCGTACAGCATGGCCTCCATGCTGACAAAAAGAAAGGCAACCAGGGCCATGACATATACGAGAGGCGTTCGCAGCACACCTCCGCGGCTTCCGGGGCGTCGCTTGGGAATGGGCATAGTCTTGTCTGGAATGCTCCGCAAGGCAACAGTGCCTAAGATGATGGGGAGAGCCCCCACGAGGAAGATCAGGCGCCAGGAGTCCGGGAAAAACCCAATCAAACCAGCAACGGCGGGAGCACTGATAGCGCCAACTGAGAAGGTCATGTGCAGCCGACCCATGGACTTGCCACGGCCAATATTGGTCTTCTCAGACTCCACTGTCTGCACACCGAGTTGGGTGCACCCGTTCCCAATGCCACGGAGAAAGCCGAGAAACAGCAGCAGAACGAAACTGTTAAAGAACATGCTCAGCACAAGCGAGAGTACCATGGCTAGATTACCGAACCCGATGAGTCGCTTACGGGATACGCGGTGTATAACTCCAAGTAGTACTGCTATAGAGATCAGCGAACCAACCGCTATCGAGGAGATGAAGTAGCCGGACTGAGCGAGGCTAAACCCCAGTTCGGATCGGAGATAGGGAATGAGTGGTCCGGCCATGCTTACTGCATACCCACTTCCAAAGAGTGAGGAGTACTGCATGAACAGAACTGCTTTTCGTTGAGCTGGTGAGTTCATATGACCCCAAGATTGCCTTAATGTGCGGTCTTCTGTCCCTGATTACGGGCGGCGAGCTCGTGCACATCTATATCAACCGCATCCCAAGGGTACTTTATCCATGCATTGGGTAACTCCCGACCCGCCCAATAGGACTCTACCTCGGTTGGGATAATCCCATTCTTTTCTTTGAGCTTGTTGTGCAACACTGCGACGCCCAGTTTGGCGGGGTGATGCCTCAGGAGCTCCCGTATGCAGTACTCCAGCGTGGTGCGGCTGTCGTCAACTTCATCAATGAGGAGAATCCGTTTCCCGGTGAGTTTCTGCTCTACTTCATCGAGCCACTGAATTTTCCGAGGGCTTGGGAGGGTGGTTTTGTCCTCAAGGTAAAGGGAGATTCCTACCGTGTAGATGGGTACCAGAAGATAGGTCTTCATGATGCGGGCCGGAATGTAACCGCCGCTGCCAATGGCAACGATTGCCTCGGGAGCAAAGCCGGACGCCTGTATGCGTTCAGCCAACTCTGCGACGGTCTTGTGGATTTCTGAGTACGAAAAGGCAATAGGTTCCATGGGCTACCTTAGTAGGAGTTGGGAGCTTTGTCCAGTGCAGTCCAGTCCCGCCGAACCGAGCCGAGCCGAGCTTGGTGCCGAGTCCAAGGGTGCCCACGCTGTCGCCGCGCTGGCGAGATCCAGACCGAGAACGGTTGCATGCCCCCACAATTTGTTGACCTGGCTCCGCAAGCGCCTTACAATTCCGTACCTATGTACATATTTGGTATCGATGCGTTTACCGACTGTGCCTTTGCTGGCAACCCCGCGGTAGTGTGTTTGCTCGCAACCGAGGCAGACCCGGTCTGGATGCAACAGGTCGCGGCTGAGTTCGGAGTCTCTGAAACCGCGTTTGTGGTGACGCAACAGGGCGGTTTTGGTTTGCGCTGGTTCACACCGCAGGTTGAGGTAGAGTTGTGTGGTCATGCGACTCTGGCCGCGGCGCATGTACTGTGGTACTCAACAGGTCAGGTTACCGGCTACAATAAGATCACGTTCTTTACCGCCTCGGGTGTCCTGCGGGCGGCTCGCGTGCGCGACGCCGACGGCAGTGAACAGATTGAACTGGACTTCCCGGCTGAGGCGCCTGAGCCATGTGAGCTTGATGCTCGCTTCCTGCACGCACTCGGCATAGGGCGGGCTCGCTATATTGGGAGGAATCGTCACGACTACATTCTTGAGCTTGATCACGAACAACAGCTGCGTGAACTCAACCCCGATTTCGCGGTGCTGCGAGATCTGCCTGCGCGCGGGATCATTGTTACGGCAGTTTCGGACTCGCGTGAGCAGTATGACTTTGTGTCGCGCTTTTTTGCTCCTGGCGCGGGAGTAGACGAAGATCCGGTGACCGGGTCGGCTCACTGTTGCCTGGGCCCATACTGGCAGCACGAGTTGGGAGGCAGCGAGTTACGTGGGTACCAGGCATCGCCGCGTGGAGGGTTTGTTTTTACTCGCCCGGTGCTTGATCGGGTCTTTCTACGAGGTAAGGCAACCCAGATTTGGAGGGGTGAGTTCAGCGTCTGACCAACTGGGCTGTGGCCCCGTGGAGCGTGAACGAGCACCTCAGAGTTCTATGGCGTCGGTTGCGATCTTTGCAGGCAGTTCAACGACAAAGCTCACCGGTAGGCCCGGTTCCAAATGCACGCGTCCCCCATGTCGGGCCTCGATGAGGTGTTTGGCGCTGGAAAGGCCCAGGCCGGTGCCGCCGCGCTCGCTCTTCGTTGTTACAAACGGCTCAAAGATGGAGGCGCGAATGTCCGACGGAATGTCCGGGCCGTTATTGGCAAAACAACAGCGGGCGCCCTGGGGTGCGTGCAGTGCCGAGGTTGTAATGGTCATGCAGCCGTCGGTACCAGAACTCGCTTGCGCGGCGTTGATAATGATATTGATAAAAACTTGAACGATGTCCTCGCTGTAGCACTGAACAACCAGCGGCTGCGACGCAAAACGTCGCTCAATGCGCATGAGCTTACGGTAAGTTGGGAGGGTGATTGTGAGAGCTTGTTCGACGAGCTCAGACAGGTCGGCCTTTTGTGGTTTGATCTGTGCTGGCTGAGACAGGCGAACAAGGCTGCGTGTTACATCGGCAATCCGGCGCAGGGCAGGTTCAATATCGTCCGACAGTTGGGCTTTCTCAGAGTCGGACCGGTTAGGGGCAAGCCTGGCTAACTCGACAAGTCCGGTAAGGCTGCTCTTGAGGACGGTAAGTGGATTGTTGATCTCATGAGCGAGTTCAGCCGACAAAGCGCCAATGGTGGAAAGGCGTTCCTGTCGCATGATTTGAGTCTGAGCGGCCTCAAGCCGTGCATTATTTGCAGTCAAGTTCTCTACCGCCTTATCTCGCTCTTCAATAAGCCTGCGCCAGGAGCTTACATCCGATATCATCATCAGCATGCCTACCGGCTGATCTCGTGGGCCCGATAGCGGAGTGAGTTGCACCTCAAGCTCCCGGTAGTGTCCGGCGAAACTTCCGTTGCTGTCAAAGCGTGAGGCGTGGAGCGCCGATCTGGCGCCCAAGATAGCCGCAGCAGCCGGAACACTGGACAAGCTCTGTCCAAGTACCTCCTCGTTCAGTTCAAGGAGGCCTGCGGCCGATCGATTATAGTCTATGATCTGCCCCCGGGAATCGAGGGTTATGAGAGCAACCTCAAGCTCGTTATACGCAATGTTGCGCGCTATCGGACGTACCTGAAAGAGGTGGAACCAGCGCACGCCGATGTGGAAAAAGACTCCGGCTGCGGCGAATCCGAGCGGAGTGTAGTCGTTAATGAGGAATGGAAAAACGCGAAAGACGTAGATCAAGTTGAGGAGCAACGGCGTAATAGCCCCAAGAACGAGCCAACCTGCCTGGCGCGAATGTTCGGTGCGCGAGGCCGCCGCAGCATAGATAATGAGCGCAGCCCCCGACAAGAGCAAGAGATAGGAGTACGCCCCGTGAACCCAGAACCACGTACCGTAACTGGTTCGCATGCTCAGAAGAGCGCCAACGCTCACAAACTCAACCGAACTCCAGTAGAGGCCATGTAGTCGGTTTGTAATTGCCATGAGTATGGTGACGAGCGGAACAACCAGAAGCCCGACAATGGAATGGAGTTTGGCCTTGGCGTCGGGCCGGGCGTAGCTCCACGAAAAAGCCAGCCAGATAGGTGGTACAAGAGCAAAGACTACCGCCTGTACAGTTGCCCACGCCACGGTGGCCGATGGGCTGAGGGTTAGGAGCTCCAGGGTATTGCCCAAAAGGAGTGTGGCTACCAGTGCAAAGTAGACCAGTAGGAGTCCCGCTGGTGAACTGCGCCGGAATTCCCAGACCGCACCTGCCGATGCAACCAGCGCGAGCCCGGCAAAAGGCGTCAGTGCCAAGAAGACCATGTAGTCCAAGGGCATACCGAGTTACCGTATCAGGGCGGAGAGGATAGTCACGTCGTCCCGGAATACCGAGTCTGGCTCGGCATCGTGCTCAACCGCAAAAGCTGCAACCTGACGAACCGCGCGGGTACAGAACTCGTGTTCGGGCGCAGGATTCTTGATGTGTCTCATGTGGCAGTCCTGGAGGATCTCGATCAGGTCTCGATCTGGAATAGGTGAGAGACTGCCTCCTACCTCGGTGAGTCCGTCGGTAAACATAACGATTCGGTCTCCAGTACCAATGTGCGTGGTGTGTTCGGTATACTCGGTGTTCATGTGGAATCCCATGGCGGGGCCATTCGGCAGGACTCTCTGACACCCCTCACTGTACAAAAGCATAACCGGCAGGTGCCCGGCGTTAGCTACCGTCATGGTTGACGTCTCGAAATCAAGTAGTACGACCGACATCGAGATTACTACATCGGAATAGCTCGGCATCTCGTGGAAGATATCGCGGTTCAGCTTTGTCAAAAATGCAGTAACCGAGAATCGACCATCGCTCCCTATGTTTCGGAGCGCGTCGATGTTCTTTGAATACAGCACCTTGATCATTCCGGTAACGAAGGCTGCCTTGATTCCGTGGCCGGAGACATCTCCAATGATGAGAATGTTCTGGTCATTCGAGAGGTGGACGATGTCGTAGTAGTCACCGGTACAGTAGGGTTCACGCGCAGCCTGGGAATGTACCCCCAGGTCCAGGCGAGTGCTTGCCAAGGGCTCAGGATGAAGCACTTTCTGCTGGAACTCGGCCGCGGCCAGCACGTGGTTCTCAAGTTCGCGCATATATCGCTTTGTTGCTCGCCTGGACTCAACAAGGTCCAGTGTAGTTTCTACCTGCTTGGCCAACTGCTCGGGTTCCCATGGTTTGAGGATGAACCCGGAGATTGCCGCCGCAACGGCCTCCTGTATGGCTTCGATGTCTGAGTAGGCGGTGATAAGGAGCAGTCCGATATCGGGATACTGTTGGTGAATATGCCGCAGTAGTTCCGTGCCCTGCATGCCGTTCATGCGCAGGTCGGTTGCGACCACTCGTACCTGTTGGTGATGCTGTTCAAGATAGGTGAGACATTCCTCGCCGGAGGGAAGGAGCCCAATCTTCACGTCTCCCAGCCTTCCCCAAGACTCAAGGTCGCGACTGAAGGCTCGCAGAATTTCCGGTTCGTCGTCCACAAATAGCACCTGTGCAGTAGCGTCGGACATGGTTATCCCCCACTAAGAGTATACCCCGAGAGTTGGCGGCGCGCTATGTGCGAGTGTTCAGATCTCGGTTTCGGGGTCGAGTGGTGGTGCGGGTGCGTGCAGTCGAGGCCTATTGTACCGGGCATGCCTATTTAGTCG
>PXEI01000144.1 GCA_003564775.1 Spirochaetaceae bacterium | reverse complement strand
TTCAATTGAGCTGCTAGAGCGGGTTGTGGAGTCCATGGCTCGTACGGCCGAGGAGGCCGGTGTAGCAATTGTTACCGGCGACACCAAGGTAGTGGAGCGCGGCTCCTGTGACGGTATTTTCATTACTACCGCCGGAGTCGGCGCCCTGCCGGACTCACGCGCGGGTATTGGTTCCGCAGTCGATGTACAGCCGGGCGACCGACTTATCATAAATGGAGCGCTTGCCGAGCATGGTGCAGCTATTGTATGTGCGCGTAACGAGTTACAGACCGACCCGGTTATCTACTCCGACTGTGCACCGCTGTGTAGTCTCATAGAGACGATGTTCGCTGCCGCGCCGGAGGGCATACGTTTCATGCGTGATGCAACGCGCGGCGGGCTGGCAACCGTAGTGTGCGAACTTGCCGACATGCGAGAGCTTCGCATTGAGCTTGAGGAAGAGGCATTGCCAGTTAAGGAGCATGTGCGCGGCGTGTGCGAGATGTTTGGGTTTGACCCATTGTATCTTGCAAACGAAGGCAAGGTTGTGGCTGTGGTTTCTGAAAAAGAGGCCGATGCGGTGCTGGCTGCAATGCGCTCACATCCGCTGGGTGCTGAAGCAGCAGTTTTTGGCACAATTGGTGAGCTGGGCAAAAGCCGGGTTACCATGAACACGACCATTGGCGGATCTCGAGTGCTGCAACTGCTTGCCGGTGAGCAACTCCCAAGAATCTGTTAACCTGCACCGCGGAGGCCCCTGATGCATGAGATGAGTATTGTCGAGCACCTTTTTGGCGTCATCGACGACATCGCTGAGAAAGAACACCTCACATCCATACAACGTGTTGAGGTAGAAATTGGCGGAATGCGGCAGATTGTACCGGAGCTGTTTCAGTTTGCCTTCGATGCGGCCAAGGATCGCACCATTGCTGCGGGCGCCGAGCTTGTTATGACATTTGTGCCGATACAGGCGACCTGCAATGTTTGCGGTGCGGTGTTTGAGGTTCAGCTCCATGAGTATGTTTGTGGTTCGTGTGGAGCTGCCGATGTCAAGGTTACTGCCGGTAAGGAAATACTAATAACATCCATTGAAGGAGATTGTAATGATAATTGAGTTGCGGCAGGACATTCTTGTAGCCAACCAAAAGATGGTCTCGGTAGTGAAGGAACGTCTGGCACAGGAGAAGGTACTGATGCTGAACATCATTGGGTCTCCAGGGGCTGGAAAGACCAGCCTGCTTGAGGCGACTCTAGCCGGACTCAGTGAGCGGTTCCGAGTTGCAATAATTGAGGCCGATGTAGAGACCAAGCGAGATTCGGAACGCCTCGAGCGCTTTGGCGTGCCGCTTTACCACATTAACACCGGAGGCATGTGCCATCTGGAGTCGGATATCATTCTCTCCTCACTGGATCAAATGGACCTTGCGGCAACCGACATCGTCATCATTGAGAACGTTGGAAACCTTATCTGCCCTGCCGACTTTGACATTGGCGAGCATGCAAAAATTGCGGTCTCAAGTGTACCGGAAGGAGACGACAAACCGAGTAAATACCCGGTGCTGTTTCGTGAAGCCGAGGCGGTTGTTCTGAATAAAACCGACCTGGTTCCCTACACCAACTTCAGTGTTGAAAACTTCACCACCGACCTCCGCCGCATAAACGGCACGGTGCCGCTTTTTGAGCTTTCGGCAACCGGGGGAGATGGGGTGCAAGTATGGCTTGACTGGCTGATAAAGAGGGTCGAGTTGTCGCAGAGCGAGAACGGATAAAAGAAAAGGCAGCCCGCGGGCTGCCTTTTTTTGTTGTGTCAGGTCAAGAATCAGCGTGGTGCTTCCTGGTACTGCCCGGTAGTCCGGCGCATAAACTGCACTCGCTCAAAAGCCGCGGTGTTCTCGGGGCCTTTGGCTACCATGCCACGGAAGGCATCCACAGAGTCATAGTTGTGCTTCTGCATCCAGGTCTCAAGCCCGGAGACCATTTTTTCAATTGCTTGTGGGCCGCTTTTGTAGAGGGCCGACACAACCTGAACCGCCTTTGCACCCGCAAGGACTTCTTTGACGACACCGGCATAGTCATGAACGCCGGTTGCGCCTGCGAGGTCACACTCAACCTTGTCGGCTAACAACGCAATCCAGCGCAGCGAGAGGGTAATTTCCTGGGGCGCGCTGAAAATATTGTCGTTGGCGAGTCGGAGTGCCTCTATATCGATATCAGGTCGGAAGTATCGATTAAAGAGCACAAGGCCCTCAACTCCAGTAGAAGAAAGCTGGGTTACGAACCGGGCTACGTCGCTGAAGTAGTACCCGATCTTGACCGCGAGTGGAAGTTTGGTATTCGCGCGAACTTCCTTCACGATGGCGAGGTAGGTTTCTTCAACCGAACGCCCGGCATCGATGTCAGCTGGCGAGATGTAGATGTTGAGCTCAAGCCCGTCGGCTCCGGCTGACTCAATCTTCTTGGCAAAGGCAGGCCATTCCTTGGGAGTCCGGCAGTTAATGCTGGCAATCACCGGGATATCAACCGCACTCTTTGCGTCTTTTATGAGGTTCAGATACTCCTCGACGCCATCTTCCTTGGAGAAGCCGTTTACAACCTCAATGGCTTCTGGATACCAGAAATACATCTCATCTTGTTCAACAAGTTTCCCTGAGTCAGCAAGAATCTGTTCCTCATACAGTGACTTAAGTACAACCGCAGCCGCGCCGTGTTGCTCAAGTTTCTTAATCTTTGCGGCCGAGTTTGTGTAGGTGGACGCCCCAACAATGATTGGGTTCTTGAGCGTCAATCCCATGTAGCTCGTGGTGGTAGACATAGATTTCCCTTCCTTCGTGAGTTTTGAGACGGCTGTGGTGACCTGCAATTATAAAACGGTGTCTCACGGTGTCAAGAAAAAACTCTCGAAACAGCCGATATCTGGTGATTTTTAGAGCTTTTTTTCAACCAATAGCTCAATGAAGCGCTCGGGTACCGGTGTCGGGCGCTGTGTCTCAGCATCCAGACAGACCATGGTCGTGCGCGCGACGGCGAAAACCCGGTCGGCTCCGTCGGTAATTGTGTAGAGCAAATCAAAACTGGCCCGCTTGATTCGCTCCACCTGTATCACAATTACTACCTCGGGGCGCAAGGTAATGAACTCCTTGTACCGGCAGGAAGCCTCAACCACCACAAACAGCGGCGCCCCGGCCCCCATACGCTGCTCAAGTACTTGCTCCATGAGCTTCACACGAGCCGTCTCAATAAAGGTGAAAAACTCAGCATGGTTGACATGCCCATAGGCATCAAGATCACGAAAGCGCAGCTCAACCGGGATGCGAAATGTCTTGTATTCCATGGAGTGACGTTACGAGCTTCGTGGTGCTTGGTCAATGCACTGGGTCGATGTCGGAGCTATCGGGCTGGTAGCCCTTGGTAGAGATAACCCGGTCGTTGACACCATTGGGCGCCGGAAGTAGCATCATGGTCTATGAGTTCAGCTTCCGGCTTTGCTGGCGAACAGGACGATGGTAACTCCCTCCCATGTCGAACCACCTCCTTCTACCGGGCACTCGCCAGTTCCGAGGATCCAATGCGTGACCCTATAGCGGCCCAGTTCGTCCCCCGTGCCCAGGAGCATATCCGCGAAGAACACGAAACCGAGGATCCATTGGCGGATCGTCGTTTTTTGGTAACTGAGCGCTTGATACATAGGTATCCGGATCGCGTACTCCTGCTTACCACCGACAACTGTGCCGTCTTCTGCAGGCACTGCTTCAGACGCCATTTCACCGGTGGCCAGCAAGGCGCACCGACACCACGGGAACTGGACAAGGTTCTTGCCTACATCGCTGAGAATCCGATGGTGCAGGAGATACTGCTCTCCGGCGGAGATCCTCTTACCTTGTCAGACTCCCAGCTGGCTACGATTCTGGACGGAGTTCGCGCCGCACGCCCCGACATAATTGTGCGAATCTGTAGCAGAATCCCGGTAGTGAATCCGTCGCGAATTACCACGGCAACTGCACGACTGCTTGCTGGTCCGGAATCCGACGCGCAGCTGGCTCACACCTGGTTTGTGACCCATGCAAACCATCCACTTGAGGTTTCTCGTTCCTTTACCGCCGCCGTTCAGCTGCTTATGCGATCTGGAGTACCGGTTTTGAATCAAGCAGTGCTCTTGCGGGGAGTTAACGACCATATCGACACCCTTGAGGAGCTGTTTCGGGCCCTGTATCGCGCCGGAGTCAAACCCTACTACCTGCTCCAGACCGACCTGGCGGCCGGGACTTCTCATTTCAGGGTACCGATCTCTCAAGGAATTGCTATCATGCAGGAGCTGCGGCGGCGCCTGAGCGGCCCGGCAGTGCCGGTATATGCGCTTGACCTGCCGGGCGGCGGCGGGAAGGTGCCTATTGAGTCTTCGCTGCTGAGAGTTGAGCCGTCTGGGTATGTTTTTCGGGGCCCAGACGGACTGGAGTACAGCTACCCCAGATAAACCGTGCCTGTCGACCCCGATTGAGTGCACATTGCAGCTTGCCGAACTGCCTGTGTGCGGTTATCGTAAGCCTTTGGCGAACGAGAGATGGTTGTATGTTTAGGGAGGACGTAGAATGGGGATTTTCCAGCGATTTTTCGGCGGCAGGAAGAAAGCTTCGGACGGTTCACATGCGGTACCAACTCAGGGGGGTGCAGCACCAACTATGAACTCTCAGCGTGCTGAGTTCTTTGATGCAATGGCAACCGAGTGGGACACCACGACCAAGCTGAACCAGGCACAGGAACAACAGTTAGCTGACCTCATCGACCGACTCAACATACCCGAGGACGCGGTTGTAGTAGATGCCGGTTGCGGTACCGGGGTGCTTTACAAGTATCTTGCACCGCGGATTGGTTCGAAGGGTCGCGTATTTGGAATCGATGTATCGCCCAAGATGATCTCACTTGCGGAAGCCAAGTTTGCGCATGACCAGCGCTTCAGTTGGCATACTGGCGCTGTTGAGGAGCTCCTTGAGGAGATCGCCCCGGAAGGGATCGACCGCATTATCTGCTACTCGAGTTTTCCACATTTTTCGGATCAGAAGCTGTTTCTTCAGGTTGCTGCGCGGGCATTACGACCCGAAGGAAAACTTGCAATCATTCATCTTGGTTCGTCAGATGAGATAAACGGAATGCACTCAGACATGGGAGACAGTCCGGTTGCTCAAGACACCTTGCCAAGCATTCGAGACCTCACAACGATGGCACAGGACATTTCCCTAGCCGTACAGACATCCCAGGAACAACCTGGTGTCTACTTCTTCCTCGGCGCGTCCTTAAGACCTTCGTGATTGGGGACGGCTCCGCGTAACGTGGCCAGTATCGAGTTTAGCGGCAAGGAATCCGCTTTTGAACTACATACCAAGGTTCTGCCAGCCCAGTTGAGGCCGGTTCCGGAGCTGTCATACAGCTCCAAACAAGCGGGGCTCGCCGCTCCGACGATACTGCGGAGAACAGAGCCCGCAGAACACCGTATTATTGAAGGTGACAACCTTCCGGTCATGGCAGCTCTTGTGGCCGAACAGCCAACACGTTTCGATCGCATCTACCTTGATCCACCTTACAACAGCGGTAACTCGGTGCGTGGATCCTGGGTTTACGACGACACCGGAAGAAGCAGCGTCGGCAGCGCGCAGCCTGAATCTCTTGCTACAGCATTGGAAAATGTACCCCAGGATCGGCGCGACCGTTGGCTGTTCCAACTGACACCCCGGCTTCTCCTCGCACGCGAACTTCTGTCGGAAACTGGAATGATCTTCGTCAGCATTGCCGAGCGAGAGTTGGAGTTTCTCGCGCTCCTGATGTGTGAGATTTTTGGTGCGGATAACCGAGTTGCAATCATGAGCATTCGTTCTCTCCACACCGTTCGCAACAGCAGCAAGGGCTTCAGCAGGAACACCGAACACGTCATTTGCTATGCGAAGCAACTCTCTGCGCTGGTGCAGCACGACGACCGGAACACCTACCTGCGAGTTCCAAGCGATAAACTCTACAACTATCCGTATGACGACCAGGATGGAAAAGGGCCGTACCGGCTAGATCAGCTCTATGCGCGCAATCATGCCAAGCCTTATGTGTATCGCTTTTCGGACGGCCGTGAATGGCAGGCTCCGGACGGGAGTTTTCCGCGGTATTCTCAACGTGAGCTGCAACGCCTTGAGGCCGCTGGTCAAATAGTCTGGAGTCGGGGTGAGGCACGCGTGAAACGCTATCTGCAGAATGTTGCCGAAGGAGAGCCGCCTTCAACATTTCCGGCCCAGCACCTGAGCGGCTTCAGCAAAGACGGGACGGCCGAGCTTCGGGAACTCTTTGATGGCCAGCGGGTGTTTAGCCAGCCCAAGCCCCTGGCTCTCATGCGCTACCTGCTGTCAATTGGACGACCCTGTGACAACGGAAACAGGGAGCAGTCAATCCTGGACTGTTACGGCGGATCAGGCACTACTATGGAGGCGGTTATGGCTATGAACGCTGAAGACCAGGGCGCTCGAACCTGTACCGTGATTCAAAAAGGTGGGGCAGACTCTGCTTCGCCTTTGAACATCTGCCGGGATGTTACCCGTGAACGAGTTGTTCGCGCGGCCCAAAAACATGGGTACGTGTCCAGTTTTTCCTATTTCACTACCTAGTTTTCGTGTGCGTTCCGCAGTTCGTTGAGCAGGAGCACCTCCGGCCTGTACTCAAAGTGTATGGGATCAAATGATAGCCACTTCCCACCCCATACGAAGCCGTGCCGTTCAAACACCTCGAGTATCGC
>PXEI01000472.1 GCA_003564775.1 Spirochaetaceae bacterium | reverse complement strand
TGGGTCTCGCGAACCTGATGGTGGGCCTGAGCCCGGTCGTCCACAAACCCGAACATGAGCCCGATCAAGACCGTCAACGGCGGATACAGTAACAGGGTAGGAGCGGCAATTCCCGACATCGCCTCCAGCATCTGATCCATACCGACATAGAGCAGAAGTGTTGGTACCATGAGAATTTGAATAAGCGCCGCCGCAAGGCCGAGCGTTATGAGCAAGGGGAGTCGGCACCCACTCCGAGTTGTTTCTCGCCGGCTGCGCAGGAGGAGTCCGGCTCCGACGCTCAGAAGAACTCCCAGGGAGCCACCGAAGGTTCCGACACCACCCACAAACAGCCGTGCTCCAATTGCGCCGGTTGTCAAGATGAGACCTGGCAACCACCCACCATAGAAGCCAGCAAGTACGGCCAGCATCGTTTTACTGTCAAGAATTACTCCGTCGGCAATGGGAATACCCATAAGCACGGACAAAATGGCCGCCACCGCAAAACCTACCCCGAGTAAGGCCTTACGCTTCTTTCCGCCACTACTCCGTACTCGTTCTTTGACGACGTAGTGCAGGAAAACAACTAGGGTGACGAGTGAGAAGCTTGCGATGACGTTCCCAATTATTGTGATATCCATATCGTTCCACGGCTAAGATAAGCATTTTATTCTTCAGTATGGAACAATATTTCTAGAAATCCGTCGTTCTATTAGAGAATGCGCACAAGAACAACAACAAGGATAACAACTACTAACACTCCGATAACAAGACCCATACTTCCCCCCCGGTGCAGCGTGATACGTTAAGCTACTACTCCTGCTTTCGGAAAGCAAGTTCGATCTATCGGGTCAGGTTCGATGCGTCAGCCATGGAGGGCCAGCGGCTATCTGTCAGCCACGGCGAAGCGCAGACTCATTTCCCAACAAGCTACCGGCGGCTGCTAAGGCGCCTGTTATGTACACTGCGATCCAGAGAGTTGTTATGAGCATGGGAACAAGACCAAGGCGGCCAAGCACCACCGCCTTAAAGACAAGCGCAATATTAAAGAGGGGCACATGATAGTACCACAGAGGGAGCACCTCCAGATTCATCATGTAGGTTCCGTATCCAGCGGCTGATGAGAGAATGAGCACCGGAATAAAATAGGTTTGCGCAGCCTTTGCCGAGCGAGCAAGAAAACTGAGTGCAAGCTCAAGCGAGCTCAGTACCAGCACCGTAGCCACCGCAAGCCCAATCAGTAGTGCAGCGGCCCCTGCGCTCAGGCCAAACTGGAGCTCATCACTACCAAAGACACCGGGGCCAATGAGGTAGGCGAGTCCCGCGCCTGCAAAGAAGGCCAGCATTCCAAGGAGACCCATGACCGAGCAGGCACCAAACTTCCCAAGTAACAGGGCGGTTCTTCCGGCGCCGGTGCCCAGGAGCGGCTCCAGAGTGCCACGTTCTTTTTCGCCAGCACCAAGGTCAGCCGCACTTGCAAGTGGTCCTAAGGCCGCGGACACCAGCATCAGCACCGGGATAAGAAAGGAAAGAGCAAGGGTTCCGGCACTGCGTGAGGGGTCATGGAGCCCGAGCAGCTCAACCTCGAGTGGGGTGAACGACTCGGAGGGCACCCCAAGCTCCGCCATTCGTGCCGCAAGGACAGAGTCCGAGTAGGCGTGCAGGAGCACCCCAATGTACTCTGCCGCCGCCTGAGAGAAGATGTTGGTATTGTCGTAGAGCAAGGTGACATTTGGGCCTGCGTCGCCCGCGCCTGCCGCACCTGCGTCGCCCGCACCCGGCAGCTGCCCCGAAATCACCACCGCCGCTACATCGCCTGCCTTGAGAGTTTCAACCCCTGTGGCGCGGTCCGGTAGCGAGCGTACGGAGAGCAGCTCTTGCTGGGAGAAATAGGTGTGAAGATTGAGTCGGTCCTGTGCTGTGTCGTCCGCTGCGTCGTCCGCACCTGCGTCGTCCGCTGTGTCGCGTGTCACAACGCCAAGCTCTATGCCGGACTCAAAGGCGGCCTCGGCCCGGGTGATGTTTACCGAAAGTACCAGTACCAGGACCGGAAAAAGAACAAGCGGCACGCCGAGCGAGATGAGAACGGTTCGCGCGTCACGTAGCAGCTCGGTTAGCTCCTTGCGAAACACCATGCGGGTAATTTGTAACGTCCGTCTCACTGAACGCCCTCCACGGTTTGGGTGTAGAGGCCGCGCAGGTCATACGCCCCGGCTGCGTCCCGTCGCGCAACATGGCAGAGACGCCCTGAATGCAGGATGAGCACACGGTCACACAGGGTCTCAAGTTCTTCCATATTGTGGCTGGAGAGCAGGATAAGCTTGCCCTCGCTCTTTTGTTGATGTACGAAACGCTGCACGATCATGGCGCTGCTTATGTCCAGCCCGGTGGTGGGCTCATCCAGGAGGAGTATTTCAGGTCGATGTACCAGCGCGCGGGCCAAAGCGGTGCGTTGCTTCATTCCCGAGGAGTACTCCGCTACCCGCCGTTCGGCAAAGCTCTGCATTGCAAGCAGCTCAATGAGATCTTCCGTAGAGCGGCCTGCATCGGACGCCGAAAGACCGTTAAGATCGGCAAAGTAACGAATGTTCTCGCGGCCGCTCAGCCTGTCGTAGAGCCCTACCGCACCACCAAACAGCGCCCCAACCGAGCGCCGGGTGCGAGCCGGTTCAAGTTGTGCATCGTACCCGTTCACAAAGACCTGCCCGATGCTTGGCCGAATTAACCCGGCAATCATTCGCAGGGTGGTGGTCTTGCCAGCACCATTCTCACCCAGCATGCCAACAACCTCACCAGCGAAGGCTGTGAACTCAAGTTCCGCTACTGCGGGCGGTGATGTCTGGGAGAAACTCTTTGTTACAGTTCGGAACTCAATTCCCGGTGTGGCGCTCACTTCCTGTGTAGATTAGCCGCTGTGAAGAGCTCGGTCAACGACTGGCGTTGTGGCTTCATCCTAACATTCCTCTCATAAACGGCTTACCAAGAGTAACGATTATCAGTATTCTGTTGCGTGATGATCATAGTGCATGTAGTTTACCTCAGGAGGAAGAGATGCAAAAAAGGCGAGTAGTAATTACCGGAATGGGTACCGTGAACCCCATGGGAAACTCGGTCGCCGAGTCGTGGCAACGGGTTGTGGCGGGTGAGTCCGGCATAGGCACAATTACTCGTTTCGATGCCTCAGCCCTTCCAACTCAGATCGCGGGTGAGGTGCGCAACTTCACCTATGCTGATTTTTTTACCGAGGACATGGTCAAGAAGGCCAAGCGTATGGACACCTTCTGTCACTACGGCGCGGCTGCACTGCGTGAGGCGTGGGATCAAGCGCAGCTAGATGCCGTGTCGGACAAGCGCCGAATAGGGATCTCGGTTGGTAGTGGTGTGGGTGGCCTTACCGTTCAGCACGAGAACTCGGTGACCCTGGCCACGAAGGGCCCGCGACGCGTGAGCCCTTTTTTTGTGCCGATGTCTATAGGCAACATTGCCTCCGGTGTGCTGAGCATGATGTACGGAATTAAGGGCCCCAATATAAGTCTGCAGACCGCCTGCGCTACCGCTAATCACTCCATGGCCATGGCACAGCTCATAATTCAGAACGGCATGGCCGACGTCATGGTAGCCGGTGGTGCCGAAGGAACGGTGAACGAAATTTCCATTGCCGGCTTTGGCAATATGCAGGCGCTTTCTACCCGCAACGACACTCCCGAGACCGCATCACGCCCATACGATGTAGACCGAGACGGATTTGTGCTGAGTGAAGGTTCCGGCATTCTGATTCTGGAAGATTATGAACATGCAGTGGCCCGTGGGGCCGATATTTTGGCCGAGGTGCTTTCCTGCGGTATGTCAGGAGACGCTTACGATTTTGTGGCCCCCGACCCTGAAGGTGGCGGTGCGGCGTACTCTATGCAGATGGCACTTGATCAGGCTGGTATACAGGCTGCTGATTTGGACTACATTAACACCCACGGGACATCTACACCGGTGGGCGATATTGCCGAGATAAAGGGCATTTACTCGCTTATTGAATCATGTGCAGACAAGGTGTTAATTGGCTCGACCAAGGTATATCACGGGCACCTGTTAGGGGCCACCGCCGGTCTGGAGGCTATTCTCACCGTCATGGCTCTGCGCGACGGCCTTGTGCCGGGCAACAAGAACATGTTTAATCGCGACCCAGCGCTCCCGCCGGTGCAGCTGCCGGTTGAACCGGTGAAGCGCGAGCTGAAGATTGCGCTGTCAAACTCCTTTGGGTTTGGCGGGCACAACTCCAGCTTGTTGCTCGCTAAAGTGTAGGCCGCGGCAGACTCCTGGCAAGGGCGCCGCGGCTGCCGCCCACCGGGGTCGGGCCCGGGTCGACGAGGCGTCCCCCGGCGGTGTAGCATGGCGTATGCAGAACCTCTCCGACTACCGGGCAGACCGGAGTCAGTTTCTTCCAACCCACCCTGAAGACCTCACCCGCTGCGGACTCGCGCCGGGTGATCTGGATTTTATATTTGTCTCAGGCGATGCCTACGTTGACCACCCAAGTTTTGGACCTGCCCTGCTGGGACGCATGCTTGAGAGCCATGGCTACCGCGTGGGAATTATTGCCCAGCCGAGCTGGGACAGCCCGCAGGACTTTGCGCGGCTTGGTCGGCCGCGGCTGGGCTTTCTGGTGAGCGCCGGGAACATGGACTCCATGGTTGCCAACTACACCGTGGCAGGCAAGCCGCGGCGGGATGACGCCTACAGCCCCGGTGGCGTGGGCGGCCGCAGACCCGATCGCGCAACGCTCGTGTACTGCACGCGCATTCGTGAAGCCTTCAAAGGTGTGGATATTGTTATCGGCGGCATTGAGGCCTCGCTGCGCCGCTTTGCGCACTACGACTTCTGGGCCAACAAAATGCGGCGCTCCATCCTGGTGGACTCCAAGGCTGACCTGCTGGTATACGGCATGGGAGAGCGGGCGATGCTGGAGATTGCCGCCGAGCTCAGCCGCGGCCGCCGGGCGGCGGAGCTCACCGGGATCGCGGGCACGGTGTACAAATGCCACGCCGCGGACGCCCCCGGCGGCACGCCCGGCACTGGAACGCCCGGCACCGGCGCAACCGGCGGGGAGCGGAAGACAGTTAGTTTGCCCGACTGGGACACGCTGCAAGACAAGGCGCGTGGCAAACGCGCCTACGCCGAGAGCTTCCGCGAACAGCACCGCAACACCGACGGACTCAACGCCGATATTCTGGTAGAAGCCTACGGCCCCTGGGTTGTGGTGCAGAACCCGCCGCAGCCGACTCTGTTTGGCGACGAGCTTGACCATCTCTACGAGCTTCCCTATGCACGCACCTTTCACCCTGACTACCTGGAAGCAGGCGGGGTGCCTGCTGTGGAGGAGGTACGCTTTAGCCTGGTCTCGGCGCGCGGCTGTTTTGGCGGCTGCAGCTTTTGTGCCTTGACCTTTCACCAGGGGCGCCGAATTGGCGCCCGCAGCAAGGAGAGCCTGCTGCGCGAGGCCCGCCTCCTTTCCCAACTCCCTGGGTTTAAAGGCTACATCCATGACGTCGGCGGCCCCACCGCCAACTTCCGCACACCATCGTGCGAGCATCAGACCAAACACGGAGTCTGCAAGGACAAACAGTGCCTCTTCCCCGACGCCTGCAAGCAGTTGCGGGTAGACCACACCGAGTACCGGGACATCCTCCGCTCATTGCGGCAGGTTCCCGGAGTCAAAAAGGTGTTTGTCCGTTCCGGAATCCGGTTTGATTACTTGTTGTTGGATAAAGACCAGGGCTTTCTCCGTGAGCTTTGCACCCACCACGTCTCCGGCAAGCTGAAGGTGGCACCCGAGCACATTACCTCGCAGGCGCTCGCCGCCATGGGCAAGCCCGGCATGAAGGTGTATGAGAAGTTCCGCCGCGCCTTTGAAAAGGTGAATAGCGAGATCGGCTCCAAGCAGTTTATTGTGCCGTACTTCATCTCAAGCCACCCCGGAACCACTCTGCGCGATGCCGTGGCACTTGCCGAGTACTTCCGTGACCAGGGCGGCACCCCGGAGCAGGTGCAGGACTTCTACCCGACGCCCGGCACCGTGGCCACCTGCATGTACTACACCGGCATTGACCCACGCAACGGCAAGACGGTGGCGGTCACCACCCAGTACGCCGAGAAGGCAATGCAGCGAGCCCTGCTCCAGTTCCGCGACCCCAAGAACTACCGTCGCGTGCGAGAGGCCCTTGAACAAACCGGCCGCACCGACCTCATCGGCACCGGCCCCAAATGCCTCATTCCCCCGTACCCACCCCGCACATCGGGCGGCAAGCCCGCAGGCGCCAAGCCCGGCCGGTCGCGGCCACCCGCCAGCGTGCGGCCCGCACAGCCAAGCTCCTCCAGCTCCAGCGCGGGACGCCCGCCGCGCCAGAAACGCACTCGCCACAAATAGGCAGCTCGCGCTCAGATACTGTCGATTTCCGGCAATGTCGCCCGGAGGGCCTACCACTGAGCATCAAAAAACAACTCAAATTCGGGCCCATATTTACGGACCCGTAAATATGGGCCCGAAATATGGGCCCGAATTGCGCGAGAAATCCTGTCGACAGCTGGCTGAGGGGTGCCTAACCACTTGGCCGCCGGGGGGTGGGCGAACAAGAGTGACGTTACGCGGCCTGGCGGCCCGCGTGGCTGATGTGCGGTGGCTATTCGCGGATGGAGGGGCGGAGGGAGTCCACGATGCGGCTGAGTGGCTCGCGGCCTACGACATCGCGGTCAAGAAGCGGCAGATAGATGGTTGGTTGGCGTCG
>PXEI01000466.1 GCA_003564775.1 Spirochaetaceae bacterium | reverse complement strand
GAGCATGGCCGCCTCGGTTGGTATCCCGGCCCGTATTCTTTCTGAAGCACGGCGTATCGACTCTCCTGAGGGCGTGACCATTATCAGCTCGGCCGTTGTTCAGGATGTGCTCGCAATTGTCGGTCTCGCGGTGGCGCTTGGTGTTATTGCAGCGACCGAGAGCGGCACTGGTGGTGTAGACTGGGGTGAGGTAGCGGGCATTTTCTTCCTTGCAGTTGGTGTTTGGCTGGGATTCACCGCCTTGGGGCTCATTTTTGCGCGGCGAATTGGTGAGTTTCTCAAAGGGTTCAAAAGCGCAACGGTCTTCAGCGTGCTCGCGTTGGGACTTTCCTTTCTGCTTGCTGGCATTTTTGAAATGTCCGGGCTTGCCATGATTATTGGCGCGTATGTTATGGGGCTGACTCTGTCCAAGACTGACATCGCGTACGTGATACAGGAAAATATGGAACCGCTCTCAGCCTTCTTTGTGCCGATCTTTTTCACGGTTATGGGAATGCTGGTGAACATTCGGATTCTGTTCTCGTGGCAGGTGCTTCTCTTGGGATTAGCGTTTGCCGTGGCATCGAACATCGGCAAGATCGTCGGCAGCGGGGGGCCAGCTCTCCTCATGGGCTTCAATAAACTTGGAGCGCTTCGCATCGGTTCTGGTTTGATCCCGCGCGGTGAGGTAGCGTTGATCATTGCTGGAATCGGCGTGTCGGGTGGGATTCTTGATGAACGCCTGTTTGGCGTTGCCGTTCTTCTTGTTCTGCTGTCAACCATAGCCGGTTCACCGAATCTTAAGCGCCTATTGGAACGTGAAGGTGCCGGTACGCGCCAACAGTTCACTGCTGCTGGTGGGATACTCACCCGTTTTGAGTTTCCCAACGAGAACATGACCGAACTCGTTGATGCTGCTGTGCTTAAGGAGTTCCGAAGCGAGGGCTTTTTTGCTCACAGAATAGAGCTTGAGGAGACGGTGTATCGAATGCGCAAGGAGGATGTCTTCTTCTCGTTCACCGTCTACCCTAGCCGTATTGTGTTCAGCTCTGACGCAGACTCAGTGGGGTTCATCAAAACCGTGCTCTACGAAGCACTTCTTGAGCTGCACAGCGTTGTAGAAGAATTAAAGAGTGTGGCCAAACCCACAGAGATGGGACGCGAGATCTCGTCGGAGACCGGACATGTTCAATTTGCCCTCGCCCGATACTCCGGCCCCCGGTGCGTGAAGATGCGACTTACCGGGACAACCAAGGAGGCGGTAATTGAGGAGTTGGTTGATACGCTTTTTGCGGCTGGTCGTATTCAAGATAGAGAACGTGTTTTGGCAGATACACTTGCGCGGGAACGGGTGCTCAGCACCGGCATGCAGCACGGAATTGCAGTGCCTCATGCCAAGAGCGAAGGTGTGTCTCGCATGAGTTTTGCTATTGGCTTTGCTCGTGACGGAATCGACTTTGAATCGGTGGATGGTGAGCCTACTTTCATTGTAATCCTCATTGTGTCGCCAAAGAGCAATCCTGGCCCCCACCTGCAACTCCTCTCTACAATTTCCGGGGTTCTGAAGGAAGAGGAAAGCCGCTGGGCGTTGCTCTCAATGATCGACGAGCACAAAGTGATATCCTACATCCAGGAAGAAGCAATCAAAAAGCACAGCCGCTCATAACTATGGACTGTCTCCTCCACCCAGAGTATTTGCACGCCAATTTGCTCCGGAGGGAAATTGAATTATCGATCATTTTCTTTTTGCGTAGTATCTTATGGGCAAGATCGGAGGCCATATGTCCAAACGACAAACTCAACAAAACAGATATCTCCTCATTGCAGTCGCTGCTGCGGTTCTTGTCGCGCTGGCGGGATTGCTCCCTCAATATCGTGCACTGGAACGCACTGCCTATGACCAGCTGCTAGGCTTACGAACTCCGGTGGAGGAGCGCTCGGATATTATTCTGCTGGATATAGACGACCTGGCGATAGCCCAGGTTGGCATGTGGCCATGGAGTCGGCATGTGGTTGCCGACGGATTGGTCGTAGCTCGTGAACTTGGACTCCGTTATGCATTGTTTGATATTGAGTATGTTGATCGGAGTCCGCGGGGAGTGGACTCGGAGTTGCTGGAGAACGAGATTCCAGTTGCCTTTGCCGAGGAGTTTGGGCTTCTGCGCGACAACATCGAGTCGCTGTTCGGAGCGCTTCTGAGCGGTATGATCCCGTTGGAGGAGGCTGAGGAGTTTGTGCTGGAACTGGTGGATCTTTCAGACCAGTCTCGAGCACGGCTGCTGAGTCTGGTGCGTTCCATTGCACGCGATAACGATGAATACTTGGGGCAATCTGTACGGTTGTTCGGGAAGGCATTCTTCACCAATACCATGTTGCCTGACGAGGTCGGTTTGATTTCGGTCAGTGATGAACACCGAGACTTTATTTTGAATGAGATTGCGCTTTCAAATGTCAGCGGCGCACTGGACACGCTCCCGGTTGCGGCAGACATACAACCGACCTTGCCACCTATTGTTACTCGGTCCGCGGGCGCCGGATTCCCGAACGTAGTGGTTGACCCGGACGGCGTTCGGCGCCGGGTTGAGCTCCTTGCTCTGTATCAAGATCGCCCATTCGCGCAGCTGGCATTCCGTCCATTGCTGGATTGGCTTGGTGACCCGAGCATTGAGGTACGCCCTGGTGCCTATGTTCTTCGCGGTGCGCAGCACCCGGACCGAGGTGTGGTGGATATTCGCATTCCTCGAAGCTTCGACGGACGCATGCTCATTACCTGGCCTCCTAAAGACTACATCAACAGCTTTGAGCACGTCTCGTTCAATGATCTGGTGGTACACGACCTGTACGAGACGGACTTGATCTATAATCTGGAAGCCATGGAAGATGCGGGGTTCCTGAGTTTTCACGACTCCGGTGAAGATCTGCTTCCGGCCTATTTCCATGCGCAGCGCTTGCGTGAGCGGGCAATGTCAGGCGAAGACCGCGCGCTCATGGAGGAGTATCAAGAGGTTCGCGAGTTCTTTTTCGCGCGACTTGCGAGGTTCTTTGCAAGTGATGCCGAGCAACGTCTGTTAGGGGAGTTAGACCGAGTGTTGGAGTCAGAAGACCTGCCCAACCATGTCCGTGAAGATTACGAGGCCATTCGTGAAGACGCGCCACTTTTCTTTGAGGCTACCGGTGACATTGCCAGCAGTCTGATTGGGTTGCGGGAACGCCTGCAGGGTAGCTTTGAGGGAGCATTTGCCGTCATTGGGCATACCAGCATCTCTACTACTGATATTGGCGTAAACCCGTTTGATGAACAGTATATCAATGTTGGTATTCACAGTGCTGTAGCCAACACGATCTTAACTGGCAACTTCTTGGTTGAGCTGCCACCATGGTACGGAATGGCTTTGGGCCTCATCCTGAGCCTGATTGTGGCGCTGCTGATTCGTGGGGCAACGCCAAAACGAGCCATAGCTATTGGTCTGGTGTTTTTGGTGGCGGTGATTGTGGGAGTTTCAGCGTTCTTCCTGGTAACCGGTATGTTCCTTTCCGTCTTCAGTCCAGCTCTGGCGGTGTTCCTGAGTTTCTTTGCCATATCCCTGGTTAAGTTCTTGCGGGCCGAAGGTGAGAAGAGCTTCCTCAAGTCGGCCTTTTCACGGTATCTATCGGCTGATGTAATTAGCCAGATCATTGAGGATCCTGAGCGTCTAACCTTGGGTGGTGACTCCAAGGAGCTCACCGCAATGTTTACCGATATCAAGGGCTTCTCCACAATCGCTGAGAAGATGACACCGAACGACCTGGTTCGTTTGCTCAATGAGTACCTTACCGGTATGAGCGACATCGTTTTGGAGCTCTATGGCACTATCGACAAGTATGAAGGCGATGCAATTATTGCGTTCTTTGGAGCCCCTCTACCGCAAGAAGACCATGCCGAAAGGGCCTGTATTGCGGCAGTCCGGATGAAGGCCGCAGAGGTTGAGTTGAACAAGCGCTTTGCTGAAACCGAGCTTGCTCCAGGGGAGCTGCACACCCGAATTGGAATTAACACAGGTGAAATGGTTGTTGGAAACATGGGTACGCCCAAAAAAATGGACTATACCATAATGGGGCATGCGGTGAACCTTGCCGCTCGTTTGGAGGGCGTGAACAAACAGTACGGCACCTGGATCCTGACCGGTGACGCAACTCTGATGAACAATAATGCCGGCGAGCAGGTGCTGTCGCGCCGGCTTGACCGTGTAAGGGTTGTTGGGGTGAATGAGCCCATTCGGTTGCATGAGATCATGTACGAACGCAGCGTTGCGCGGCCCGACGACTTTGAGTTGGTAGAGATGTTTGAAGATGGACTGACTCTCTTTGAGCAGAGGAACTGGCGTGATGCCGGGCTCCGATTTCAGCAGGCATTGCGGCTGCGTCCAGCTGATGGACCGTCCACGGTGTTCCGGGATCGGTGTAAGACCTACCTCAAGAAGGAACCGGCAGCGGACTGGGATGGCGTGTACAACCTAACGAGTAAGTAACGAGCTCTGAAAGGCAGGGGTGCAGTGGGCACCCCTGCCTTCAATGAGCCATGTCGGCGGGTTGGGGTGGTTTAGAGCTTGTACGAGAGCGACCGCTGCTTCTGATATCCAAACAGTTCGTCCCGCTTCAACTCGCCAACTTCCAGGTCAATTCCCAGACGCTTCTGCGCAGACTCTGCAACAGCTTTCTTGAACGTCTCCATGTCTGGCTTGCTTCCGGTAATCTGCTGGATTGAGGTCATCGGCTCCAGTACCTTGTCCTTGATCTCGGGCGAGACCCAAACCACCTTGAAGAACTGGTCGGTGTCATAGTCGTCAATGAACAGCACCGAGTTGATTACCAGTAGGTTCTCGATCTCTGATACGAGAATGGTGGCAATTTTCTTACCGTTGTGGCGGATTGCGCCGCGGTGGTTGTACCATGCATCCTCGACTCCCAACTCTTTGAGTGCGTCAAGGAGAATGCTTCCGGTGGTGCGGAATGCCTCATCGGCATCTGGGAATACATCTTTCCCAACAACCATCTGCACACTTACCGTAGTCTCAGGTTCGACAAATAGCAGGGTTCGCTCACCGGTGAGGATAACGTGTTCAAGGCTGGGAACCTCGCTCTGAACCTCGTTGATGAGGTTAGCGAAGTTCGTAAGCGTAATTATCGCTCGAGCGCCACAGTCATTGAGGATATGAATGATCTCCCGACCCTTGTACATCGTGTTAAAGGGAACCGCGACGGCGCCGAGTTTCTGTATCCCAAAGAAGGCGTAGACAAAATCGGGAATGTTCGGGAGCATAATGGCGACCCGGTCGCCTTCCTTGATACCAAGGTGCTCAAGTCCACCAGCAACCTTGGATGTGGTTTCATCTAACTGTGCGTAACTAATTTCACGGCCCTCAAAGAGCAGTGCTGTTCGTTTCTTTTGGCTGTGCGCCGCTTCCGAAATCAGCGTCACCAGAGTTTCGCTTTTCACTCCGCGGCCTCCTTTGTGTCTTCTTTGTTGATAAGCCGGTCGTCTACGAACCCCGCCCGCAGCTCCTTGCGGAGAATTTTTCCGGTAGCGTTTTTGGGCAGCGACTCACGGAACTCAATTGCCTTTGGCACCTTGTAGGGAGCAAGGTTCTGAACGCAGAAGTCCAGGAGATCGCGCTCGCTGAGTTCCTCGCCCTCTTTTGGTACCACAAAAGCCTTTACGACTTCACGTTCCCGTTTGTCCGGTACCCCGATAACGGCCACGTCCTGCACCTTAGGGTGCGTGTAAATGAGCTCTTCAACCTCACGCGGTGAGATATTGAAGCCACCACGAATAATCAGGTCCTTTTTTCGGTCTGTTATGAAGTAGAAGCCGTCTGCGTCCCGATAACCCAGGTCGCCGGTATGCAACCAGCCGTCCTTGATGGTCTCGGCGGTCTCTTCCGGTAGATTCCAGTATCCCTTCGTAACCACCTTGCCCTTGATAATAATCTCACCAACTTCTCCATCGGGGAGGTTATTCCCGTCGTCGTCCACCACCTTCATCTCAATGGCTGGCGCTGGTGGGCCAATTGACCCTTCTTTGTACGCTTTACCAGATTGGTTGAGGCAGACCGCGGATGTTGTCTCGGTAAGACCGTATCCCTCTGAGATCTGAGTCTCGAACACCTCTTCAAACTCCTGCAGGGTCTTGAGCGGCATAGGAGCACCACCCGAGACCGATATACGCATGGTCTTAGGAATCTTGCTCTTGCGCATGCGGGCCAGCTGTATCAGGTGCATATACATGCTGGGCACGGCAATGAGTACCGTGGCTTTGACCGCCTCGATATTTGAGAGCAGATGATGCGGACTGTACTGGGGCACAAGGCTGAGCCTGCAGCCAAAGTACATTGACGGTATAAGACCGTTTGCGAGCCCGTACACATGAAAGAGCGGTAGCACTCCAATGACGGTGTCCTTGTGGTCCATTTTGAAGTAGTTGTCCGAAATTTCGACCGCCTGAGTGATGAAGTTTCGATGCGAAAGAATAACGCCTTTCGGTTTTCCAGTTGTGCCGGAGGTATAGAGCAAGACCGCAGGCTTGTCAGGATCAACGTCCTTGGGTTTAAACTTGCGGGACCCCTTTGCCATCATGTCCGACAACGACATGCTTCCGACCGCCTTGGGAGCACCTCGACCTGAGCGCGCAGATTTGGCGACATCAAGGTCCTGTTTCTTGGCTGCCTCTTTGTCAATATTCACATCCGCACCAGCAATGATTCCGGCGCGCTTGAACCCCTGGATGATCAGGGAGTTCGGTAAAGACTCGCTT
>PXEI01000013.1 GCA_003564775.1 Spirochaetaceae bacterium | reverse complement strand
TGTTTGCTAATCTGCCGCGACAAGGCTTGTCGTACTTTCTCGGTCAGGAACCCAGTATCCTTTGTGATATTACCATAGTCGGCCAGGGCCTCCAAGATCGTCACGAGGTTACGAATAGAGACCTGCTCACGAAGCAAGGATTGAAGGACTTTCTGAACCTCACCAACCGAGAGCGCCGACTGCACTTCCTCAACAACGGCCGGGTACTCACGCTTGAGCGCATCAAGCATTGCTTTCACCTCCTGGCGTCCCAGAATGTCCGAGGCGTGCCGCTTAATGAGTTCCGTTAGATGCGTTGCAATAATTGAGGGCGCATCGACAACAGTATACCCAGCCCGTTCAGCCTGTTCCCGTTGATCCTCAACAATCCACTTTGCGGGCAAGCCAAAGGCGGGATCTGTGGTCGACTCACCGGGAATCTCCTCACGCACGCCCCCCGGATTTATGGATAGATAGTGCCCCATGCGAATTTTCCCACGGCCCACCTCTACCCCGCGGATCTTGAATGAGTACTCCGAGGGCTCAAGCCGCATGTTGTCTATAATGCGAATGCGGGGTACGGCAAGACCGAGTTCCAGCGCTGTCTCGCGTCGAATGCGTGTAACTCTATCCAGGAGCTCAGCTCCCTTATCCTGATCAACAAGTGGAACCAGTCCGTACCCAAGTTCGAGCGAAATTGGATCAAGCGGGGCAACCGGTGAGAGCTCCGGTGGCGTGTCCTTGGGCTTTTTCCGCTCCTCGGCTGCACGCTCGTCGGCTGCTTCCGACGCGTCGCGGCGCCCAATGCGGATACCCAGCATCACCGACAAAACGGCCATGGGCATGAGAACATACCATGGGAAGCCTGGTAGGAACGAAAGCACGGTCAAGAAAAAGGCCGCTATCCAGTACACACGCGCCTGATTGGTAAACTGCTTGGTTACGTCCTCACCAAAGCTGCCCTCAGATGCGGCACGGGTAACAATGAGACCACTTGCAGTGGAGATCAACAGGGCCGGGAACTGGGTTACAAGCCCGTCACCCACCGTCAACGAAACGTAGGTCGTGAGGGCCACGTCCAGGCTTTCACCGCGGATCGACATCCCTACGATAATTCCTCCGACGATGTTGATAATGGTTATGAGGATACCAACCTTGACGTTTCCCGACACAAACTTGGAGGCACCGTCCATGGCTCCGTAGAAGTCAACTTCCTGTTCCAGCTCAAGCTTCCGCTTTGTTGCCTCTTCCTCCGTCAGGATACCGGAATTATACTCCGCCTCAATTGCCATTTGCTTCTGCGGCAATGCGTCCAGTGTGAAACGTGCCGCAACCTCGGCTGTCCGCGTGGCACCCTTAGTAATGACCAAAAACTGCACCGCAATGAGGATAACAAAGATAATTACGCCAATAACCAGGCCCTCGGTACCCGCCGTACCAACGACAAAACTCGCAAAGGCGCGAATGATCGCGCCCCCAAATTGCTCGCCTTGAGACAGTATCAGTCGAGTTGAGGATACGTTCAGCGCCAAGCCGTAAACTGTTGCAATGAGCAGCACCGTAGGAAAGACCGAGAACTCAAGTACATTTTTTGTGTACAACACAATGAGAATTGTCAGCAGCGCAAACACAAGGTTGAGCGCCATAAGTGAGTCGAGGATAACCGTCGGCAAGGGAATGATCATCATAAGAATAATGACAATCACACCTACCGCTACGAGTACATCGCTGCGCTTCCGCAGAAATGAGTCTGTGAGTAGTGCCTGGACATCCGCCATAAGCTTACCTCTCTATCCCGTACTTCTTATGAAGCATCAGGTCCATACAGCTGCCTTGCTACGATCAAGTCGATATACTTCCTTAAGCACCGTTACCACGGCCTGGTAGAACTTCTCTGGAATTGCATCGCCTACTTCTACCTCCGCATAAAGGGCCCTCGCCAGGGGCTTGTTCTCTATAATTGGAATGCCGTTCTCACCCGCAACCGATCTAATTCGCTGCGCAAGCGCATCCTGTCCTTTTGCCACCACTACCGGTGCCTGCATGGAGTCTCGCTTATACTCCATTGCAACTGCAAAATGGGTTGGGTTTGTGATGACGACATCTGCCGTCGGCACGTTCTGAATCATGGTGCGTTGCATGAGCTCACGCATTCGCTGCTTAAGCCGACTCTTGACGAAGGGGTCACCCTCATAAGTCTTCCGTTCTTCCTTGACCTCTTGCTTGGTCATTTTGATACTCTCACGATGTTGTTTCCGTTGGAACAAATAGTCAAAGAGCGAGAGCACCAGAAAGATTATCGATGTTTGTATCAGAATACGAAAAGCGATCCAAGCGATCAGCTGAAATCCGTCGATAAAACTACTGTTCACCAGGTTAAGAATGCGGTGAATATCACTCAGAATGTTCAGACCGGCCATGAGAGCAACTATAGCTACCTTGCCGGTACTCTTAGCGAGGTTGAACAAGGCTTCCATTGACAGAAACGACTTCTTAATGAACTTGACAAAGTCAGGAGCAATCTTTTTGGGATCCGGCTCAATAGGTTTGGTGGTAAACAGAAAACCAACCTGCATGAGGTTCCCAAGTACGGCCGCAATAAAGCACACAACTCCAATTGGCAAGGTCAAGCGAACGAAGTAGTGAAAGAATACCGGGACAATGAAGTCATCTCGGGTAATGTCCAGCTCGGTGGAGTTCCGGATGAAGTAGTCTGTCATTTCTAACGAACCACGCAGAATAGATGGTGCCAGCAATGCAAGGGCAACCGATGCAAAAATGAGCACCACCGCAGCACTCACATCCTGACTTCGGGCAACCTTTCCTTCTTCGCGTGACTTGCGAATTTTGTGCTCGGTGGCATCCTCGGTTCGTCCTTCTTCCTCGGCAGAAAACCACTGCAGATGCACCGTTTCGAGTTGAGAAAGAAATGCTGCCTCTTCGGCGTTGCTCTGGTAACCGTAACGGCGGAGATAGCCCAGTAGACTCATCTTCCACCCCCAAAGAGCTGAGAGAGGAAAAACTCAATTGTCAGGAAGCCCTCGTCGATCACCCGCACAAATGCGGCCATGATCAGCGGCATACCAACAAAAAGCAGAATAAACGCAACTGTAATTGCAATAGGAAACCCGAGCATGAGCAGGTTCATTTGCGGCGCAGCCTTTGCCAGGAGCCCCATTGTTACCGAGATCAGCATAAGTGTACCAAGTACCGGGAAAGAAATGACCAAGGCTTGTTCAAACAGCCGCGACAACGCACCAGCTACCATCCAGACTATGTCTTCTCTATGGATCGCCAGATCGACCGCTCGCATGGCCCGAAAGGATCCGTAGACTCCACTCAGAAAGATGCGTTGGAGTCCTCCTGTACTAATGAACACGAGCATAGCAACAACATTGAGAAACTGCCCCATGAGGGGAATCTGCACCTGTGCCAAAGGATCAAAGACCTGCGAGGCACCAAAGCCCATCTGAAGCGAGAAAAACTGGCCAGAAACAAGAAACACCGAGTACACAACCGTCAGGAAAAACCCCAGAACGATTCCAACCATAGCTTCACCAATGATGAGCAAGATATAGAGTCCTGCGGCATCCGGAATTGGGTAGCCGCTTGCGGCTACCCCGGGGAGCACCGCAACCGCCGCAAAGAAAGCCAATGCGGTCTTCGCAATAAAAGGCACACCCTCCGAAGACAACAGCGGTGCAGTCTGCACAAGAGCAATGATTCGCGCAAAGACGAGGAAAAAAAGCTGTGCTTCAAGAACCAGTGCCGTCACCTACTCACCTCTAGCGAATCATCATGGGAATCTGGTTGATAATGTTCACCGTAAACTGCACCAACATTCGCAGCATCCACGGCCCAAACAGCACCACCGCTCCAAGAATCGCAATAATCTTTGGAACAAAGGTCAATGTTTGCTCCTGTATTGATGTTGTGGCTTGAAAAATTGAAATGACCAGACCTACCGACATACCAATGAGCAATGTCGGGGCCGAGACAAGAAGAATGTAGAGCACTGCGGTCCGAACAATGTTTACCGCGAATCCAAAATCCATCACAAACCTCCGAAACTTGCAACCAACTGTCGGGTTATGAGGGACCAACCGTCAACGAGTACGAAAAGAATCAGCTTAAACGGAAGCGAGATCATAATTGGCGGCAGCATGATCATTCCCATGGACATGAGCGTTGAGGCCACGACCATGTCGATAATGATAAACGGAATGAACAACAGGATTCCAATCTTGAACGCGACTGTAAGCTCATGCAGAATGAAGGCTGGCACCAACACGTGGGTTGGCACCTCCGACAAGTTGCCCGGACGTGGTAAATCACTCATACGCATGAATAGCTGTACATTCTCGGGGTTATGCCGCATCTGCCGGTACATAAACACCCGCATTGGGCTCTCAAAGTTCTGGAAGGCTTCTTCCAGACCAATCTCTCCGTCGGCAAAGGGCCGGTACGCGTTGTCATAGACCTCGCTAATGGTTGGCCACATGACAAAGACGGTAAGAAACAGGGCTATGCCCATAAGCACTTGATTCGGCGGCACTTGCTGCAACGAAAGCGCACGCTTGACAAAGTCCAGGACTATAGCAATGCGCAAGAAAGATGTGGTGAGAATAATAAAGGACGGCGCCAGACTCAGCATTGCTAGCAATAGCAGTAGCTGCAGAGATAGCGCCACCTCTTGGTTGTTTTGTGGCTCTCGAATGCTTAGATCCAGAAATGGAATCTGGAGTGCCTCCTCGCCCGGTGCCTCTTGTGCCATGAGCACAGGTGGTACGACCGAGAAAACAACGCTCAGCATTACAATCGCCAGGATCACTTTCCGCATTCTTCCCCTCCCAGTGAATGCTTCAGGCCCTGCGACCTAAGGACGTACTAACGCAGTCGCCGCAGGCGCTCCCGTTGCCGTCCGATAAAATCAAAAGTGCCAGAACCGGCACCACCACCCACCGAGACGGAGTCTAGTCCGCCGGTGTTGTCTTGAGTCATACCCCCCGGTCTAGAGCTCTCTCCAGCGGCTCCCCTACTCGACCACAGGCTACTGAGTACGTCCGAGAAAGCTCTCGGTTGCTCGGTACCCTGAGCCGAAACCGCCAACCTAATTGTGTCGAGTGTTTCGTCGTCGGTGATCTCTGAGATAAGCCCAACCGAGTCGTCCCCTGCGCCGACAAGGAATACCTGGCGGCCGACCTCGATCAGATGTAGCGACTTACCACCGGCGAGCGCGTGCTCATCGACAATGCGTAACAACCCACTACCACCGCCTAGACGACGAGTGGAGCTACGTTTGAGAAGATAAAACACTCCATAAATGGAACCAATGACGAACCCAAGTACGAGGATCATCCGGACCAGATCCCAGAAACCGAACGCGTTGAAACCTTCACCATCGAGCTCAGGCTGCGGCGCAGCTTCGTCGAAGGTCATGTCGGATTCGTCGTCGGCCGGAGAAGGACTTGGGTCCTCCACCGTCGCCTGTGGTGCAGTGTCAACGGTCAGTGCATCAGATTCGTTCTGTGCGTACAGCGCCATTGGAAATGAGACCGCTGTCGCCATGAGTATGAGTATGAGGTATTTCAGTTTTCCCCTCCCAGATCAACTGAAACGCGCTGTGCGCGTAGCCTATGACATATTGGTTACCCGTTCCATCGGCGACACGATCTCGGTCACGCGCACGCCGAAGTTCTCGTCAATAACCACCACCTCACCTTTTGCTATGAGTTTATGATTCACCAAAATATCGACAGGCTCCCCCGCAAGCTTGTCGAGCTCAATAATGGTACCCTCTCCCATTCCCAGGATCTCACGGATGAGTTTCTTGGTACGACCAAGCTCAACCGTCATCTCCATATACACATCCATCAACAGCCCGATGTTCCCATGCTCCGGCAAGGTATCCTGCTGATGCAAGTTTGGAAACTGAACCGACTGCACACTGGGCCCGCTGCCGGGCTGCATCTGTTGCTGTGGCGCTCCCCCACCATAGCCACCCATGCCACCGAAACCCGCCATTGCGTCCTGTTGAGACTGCTGCTGCGGTTGCTGTTGTTGTGGCCTTGGTGGTGCTTGGGGCGCGATCAATTGCGGTACCAGCGCCGCATCATAATACTCAACAATACCCGCCGGATCTCCACCCTCGATGGTAACGGTGTAACGAGCCGCCACAATCTGAGCGGGTAGAATAAGGGTATCAGGATCACCTTTCTCGTTCGTTGGGGGCGAGTTCATTATGTCCTTGCCGGAGGAATCGGCAAGCGCAGTGACGACCGGTCCTGAGACTTGAGAAAGCGCCTCTTGAAGTGCGTTAAGCGCTGCGTCATCAAGGTCTACATCGTCCTGCCCCATCATGGGCCCGGCTATGGCCAGCGCCGCGCTCTCGGGCATAAGATAACCATGATCACCCTGAACTCCGCCTCCAAAGGAAAGTCCTATATGGACGACATCGCCCCCAAGGGACCCGGCGATATCCGAGGCTGAACCTGACTCCATCTCGGGCCCGGTAATAGTTACGTCCTTACCTACCAGCATTGAGAGGTTTGACTTCTGCGACTCGACCGTCGCGGCCAGAATACGCTTCAGCCCATCAAGATCGACCTGTGCCCCACCACCACCACCGGAAGGCGCCGACGGCTCATCCGAGCCAAAGTCCATCCCACCGGAACCCTGCAACAAAGCATCAATTTCGTCTTGGGACAGTGATCCGTCGCTCATACTTACTCTCCTTCCTCAGCGGCCAGTTCCTCGAAATCGTCTTGATCGACGTCCTCGAGTTTCTTAATAATCTGAACCGCCAACTTCTTCCCGATCTGCCCCGCCTTACACAGAAACTTCGGCTGAGAGCCGACAGTCAGGGTCATGGGATCTGTTGTACGG
>PXEI01000249.1 GCA_003564775.1 Spirochaetaceae bacterium | reverse complement strand
TTAGGCTTGTCTATCGTTGAGCGCATAGTGGTTGATCATGGTGGCCAAATGTGGTTCGAGACCGAACTCGGGGTCGGGACAACGTTCTTTATCGATATCCCGGGAAAAGAGAAGGCATGAGTTTAGTACTGGTTGTAGACGACGAAGAGAGCATACGACAGGTTCTCACCGATATCCTTCATGACGAAGGTTACGAAGTGATGAGTGCTGAGGATGGGCTTGAGGCAATGGCCCTGCTGAAGACGCACCCGGTAGATCTGGTACTGCTTGATGTGTGGCTCCCGAACAAGGGCGGGATCGACGTCCTGCGTGAGATTAAGGATGAGTACCTGGCGGTTCAGGTGGTCATAATCTCAGGGCACGGGAATATTGATCTTGCGGTAAAGGCCGTGAAGCTCGGGGCTTATGATTTCATAGAGAAACCGCTGAGCCTTGATCGGGTTCTGACCGTTGTGAAGAACGCGCTTGAAGTTGAACAACTGAAGCGTGAGAACCGCGCGCTCAAGGACACGGTGCTCAAGAATGATGAAATGATTGGCCGTTCAGAACCCATGCTTCGAGTGCTTGAACTCATCAATCAAAGCGCCGGTGGTGATACCCGGATACTCATCCTGGGAGAAAACGGAACCGGTAAAGAGCTGGTGGCACGTGAAGTTCATCGGCGCAGCGCCAGATCTGGGCGACCCTTCATCGAGGTGAACTGCGCAGCTATTCCGGACACACTGATTGAAAGCGAACTATTCGGCCATGAGAAAGGCGCCTTCACCAGCGCCGTGTCACGCCGCACGGGAAAATTTGAGGCTGCAGACGGCGGAACCTTGTTTCTTGACGAGGTAGCCGACATGTCGCTCAGCGCCCAGGCTAAGGTTTTGCGGGTTGTTCAGGAAATGACCTTTGAGCGGGTCGGCGGCGAGAAAAGCTTGCATGTTGATGTTCGCATTATCAGCGCCACAAACAAGGATATTCAGGCCGAGATCAGGAATGGTCGCTTTCGTGAGGATCTCTTCTTTCGTCTCAATGTTATTCCTATTCAGGTGCCGCCCCTGCGGGAACGCCGCGAGGACATTCCACTCCTTGCCGAGCACTTCTTGCGCTCCTTAGCTCGCCCCGGTGCTACCGTTGCCAAGGGTTTCACCCCGGAAGCAATGGACGAACTTGTCAATTACCGCTGGCCTGGGAACGTTCGGGAATTGAAGAATTTCGTGGAACGGATTACTATTATGAGTGACGAGGACACGATCGGTACCGAGTCGGTGCGGCGGTTCCTTGGCGAGATCCATGCGTCCGAGTCTGAAGACAAGGTGCTGAGCGAGTTCGACGATATGGGGCTGAGTGAAGCTCGTGAAAGCTTTGAAAAGCGGTATATTGAGGGCAAGCTTGCCGAGCACGGCAACAATATCTCGCGCACTGCCGAGGCTCTGGGGGTTTATCCTTCAAACCTTCACGGCAAGATACGAAAGTATGGGATAAAGGTTGAGAAATGAAAGACTTGACCCCTCGACAGCGTGAGGTGCTTGAGTACATTGAGCTATTTATTGAAGAGAACAAGTATCCACCTACAATGCGGGAAATCTCCGGGCATTTCGGGATATCCGCCAAGGGCGCGTACGACCATGTGAAGGCGCTCCAGAAAAAGGGACGGCTTTCGCTCGCCGGGAATCGTAGTCGAACTATTGAGGTTCTTGAGGCTTCCAGTACCGACCTGGCCAAGGGGCATGACACGCGGGTTGTCTCGGTTCCAATTCTGGGTAATGTAGCGGCTGGACGGCCCTTGCTTGCCGAGGAGAACTACGAAGGTACCGTACCGGTTCCCGGGGCCCTCATTCGGGGTCGCAGCTGCTTTGCTCTTCATGTTCGCGGAGACAGCATGGCCGGTGCCGGAATCCACGAAGGCGATATTGCGGTTGTAGCGAGTCAGAGTACTGCAAACAACGGCGATATCGTCGTGGCAATGGTTGATGAAGCGGTGACACTCAAACGCTTCTATCTGGAAAAGAACCGCGTCCAGCTGCGTGCAGAGAATCCCGCCTATCCCCCCATTTACACCCAGAATCTACGTATTCTTGGGAAGCTGACACACCTGATTCGCAGTTATGAGTAAAGCATCGCCAAAGGCTCGGATTTTTCTTCTGCTCGGTCCGGAACACGGAGAGAAGTCGGAGTACCTCGACGCCATCCGGCGCAAGATTGCCTCACAAACGGGAGAGGCGCCGGAGGAGCACAAGCTCTACAGTTTCGAGAGTGGTGTTCGTGAGGCGGTATCCTTGCTCCAGAGCCCGTCCTTATTCTCTTCACATACACTGGTTCGTGTACTTGGGGCAGAGCAGTACAAACGCGCCGAGGACATTAAGGTGCTCGTCGAGTACGCCTCGCATCCGGCCGAGAACGGAACTCTGGTGTTGGAGAGTGATGCACCAGGAATTGAGAAAAAAATTGAAGCGCTGGTGATTCCAGAGCGTAAGAAGATTTTCTGGGAGATGTTCGACAACCAGAAACACGGATACGTCGTCGGCTACTTCCGCAAGAAGGGTGTCGCAATTGACCACGAGGCCGCCGAGCTGCTGCTGGAGCTTGTTGAGAACGGCAGCGATGAACTGCGCCGGGAGGCTGACAGGCTTTGCCTTGTTTTTGGAAAAGGCTCGCGGATTGCGGCCGAGGATGTTGAGCGCTACATTTTTCACAGCAAAGAAGAGAACGTCTTCACGCTTTTTGAGCAGATTATGGCTGGTGATCTTGAGCGGGCGCTCGACATATTGCAGCAGCTGCAGCTGGCGGGTACGGGGCAGGCTCATCAGATACTGGCCGGTCTTACCTGGCAGTTGCGAAATCTTCACGCGGTACGGTGTGCGGTTGACCGTGGTTTGAGTGCGGCCGAGGCCGCTGCGGCAGCCGGTGTTCGTGGTAAGCGCAATCAGAAGTTGTACGCAGCGGCGGCACACGCCATAGATACCCATGCGGTGGAGCGGGGACTTAAGTCCGCCGCCGAGTTAGCGGTTGAGTTGCGCAGCACCCGGCCAGCGGTGCACTACGGCTTACTGTCCGACTTTGTGTTCCGGCTCACTGTCGGACGTGGGGAGCCAGTACGGCCATAGTCCTGATCCGGGTTTTCGGCAGCAAGCTCCAGAGGACTCTGCACCACCGAGATCGCCCTGAGCTCCTCAAGAATCTCCTGCGCCTGGACATCACCGATCCCGGCGCTGTGTGCAATCGCATCGGCCGGTGCCTCCGCAACCGCCGCAATGCTCCCAAAACTCTGCAGCAGCCGCCGCGCCCGCGCCGGGCCGATCCCAGGCAACGCTTCCAGCGTAGACAATCCAATGTCCTTGCTCCGCGCCCGTTGATTAAAACCGGTAGCAAAGCGGTGGGCCTCGTCCCGTGCCTGTTGCAGAATGCGGAGCGGCGGAGAGCCCTCCGGCAGGATCAGCGGTTCCGAGTTGCCGGGCAGGAAGATCTCCTCGTTGCGTTTTGCCAGGCCGACAACTCGCATCTCACCGAGTCCAAGCGCGTTGAGGATCTCGGCAGCCGCATTCACCTGTCCAATGCCGCCGTCAATCAGGATGAGGTCGGGTCGCGGCAGTTTTTCGTTCATGATGCGGGTGTACCGTCGGGCAACTGCCTCGCGCATCGCGCCGAAATCGTCAATGCGTCCGTCCAGACTCTTGATGCGAAAGTGGCGGTATGCAGCGGGGTTTGGAATTCCATTCTGGAGCACCACCATCGAGGCAACGGTGTGTTTTCCATCAAGGTGTGAGATATCAAAGCCTTCTATCACCAAGGGTGTGCGCGGGAGTTCGAGCAGGTCGCGCAGTTCCTCTAATCCGGGCACGTTGCCAGCTTCGCGAATCCGCTTTTCCAGGTCGCTGCGAGCATTTTCGAGTGCGAGCCGGAGCACCGCACCGTCACGCCCGGTTGGGCTGTCGGGAATCTCAATTGAGATCTGGGCGCCCGCGCCGGAGCCCGCGCCCGCGCCCGCATCCGCACCCAAGCCGGAGCCCGCGCCCGCGCCGGAGCCTTGGGCGGCATGCATCCCCTGCAGATAGCGGCCGAAGGACTCGGTATCCACAGGGTGGGCAAGAATAAGGCGTGTGGGCAGAGGGCGGGTGCCGTCGTAGTACTGCATGAGGAACTGTTGAAGATCCTCACTCTCGGAACCGAACACGACCGAGTGGAAGACATCACCTGACAAGAGTTTGCCGCCGCGCATCTGAAACACTGCAAATGATGAGGAGTAGTCCTTGCGCACAAATGCTACGTAGTCCCGCGCATCCGGGTCGGAGTCCATGACCTGCTGCTCTTCCTCAAGTCCCCGCACCGTCTGCATTGCGTCACGGAGTCGCGCTGCCTCCTCGAATCTCAGTTCGGCCGAGGCCGAGAGCATTTGGGACTCAAGGTCGTGGAGTAACTCCGCGGTATTGCCTTCGAGCAGTTTGTGAATACCGGCAATCTTCCCCTGGTACTCTTCGCGCGTGGTTTTCCCGGCGCAGGGGGCACTACATCGCCCTATGTGGTAGTACAAGCACGGATGGGGCCTTTTCTTCACCGCTCCCCGGCATTTCCGCAGCGGGAACAAGCGTTCAATGAGCTCGAGATATCGATCTACTCGGTGGATATCGGTGTAGGGGCCGTAGTACTGCGAGCCGTCCTGGACAATGCGTCGTGTGCGAAACACGCGCGGATACTCCTCGGCAGTAATGCGGATCATTGGGTAGGACTTACCGTCCTTAAGATTGATGTTGTAGCGGGGCTGGTGCTCTTTTATGAGGTTGTTTTCAAGCAGCAGGGCCTCGTACTCATTGTTGGTGACGATGTAGTCGACGGTGCTGATCCGCTGGACGAGTACACCGGTCTTACGGTCTTTGGTTCCCCGGAAGTAGCTTGAGACGCGTGAATGAAGGTTTTTGGCCTTTCCGATGTATATGATGAGACCGTCCTCGTCTTTCATGAGGTAAACACCGGGAGAACGAGGAAAGAATCGCACCAAGCTTGTGTCTTTCTGCATAGCTGCCGATATTATTGTACAAAAGAATGAGACGAACAGGAACAATTCTGGCGGCGCAACTACTATTTCTTCTCTGTTTTGCAACGGCTGGTCTGCCTGCACGTGAGAATCGTGTAGAGCTTGGTGGGACATCTGGTTGGGCAGATCGACTCGTGTCTGCGGCAAATCTTGATCTGGCCCCCGGTCGACGAGACATGCAACAGCTCGTACTTCGTCAGGGTGGCTATCTGGCTGGCCCGGACACAGAGCTTGCTATTGATTTTGACACCAGCGGCTTTCGCGACGACACCGGAAACTACACGGTCACAGGGCGAGAGGAGCGAACCGAGAGCCATGGGTATCGTGGTGCTGCCGCTGTGTTCCGTGGGAGCCAGGACGGCTTGCTGATACAGAGTCGCAGAGCGGGCATGTTCAGCCCTGGAGCTGTCTGGGACGACTTCACTATTGAGTTCTATCTGTATCCGGCTGCACTGAGTGAGCGCGAACAGATTTTGCACTGGCGAGGCTCACTGGGAAACGGTGCCGCAGCGGTAGCGCAACAGTTGATCGTTGAGGTCCGGAACAGACGACTGGTGTTCCGGTTCGAGAACATGTTTTTCGCACCGGACAGCACGCCTCTTACGGTCGAGGTGCCGGGACGGGATGGGCTCATTCCGCGCCGCTGGAATCACCATATGCTGCGCTACGACGCCGACACCGGACTCCTTGAGTATCTTGTGGACGAAGTGCCGCAAGAGGTGTTGCATATGACATCAAGCGGAACTGAGTCCGGCGACACGGCACGGGTACAAATCGGCAGTGGCAGTTCGGCCGAGCTGGCTTTGGGCTCGCGCTTTACCGGGTTTATAGATGAGCTGCGAGTAGAACGGAGCTTTGTGGATGAGCCATCTCGAGCCGCTTTGGTGAATGGCACCGGTTTGGCGGTGTCGCGTGTCATTGATCTGGGCCGAAGCACCGCACGGCTGAGCCGTATCGACGCTGAGTATGCTACTCCGGGGGCAACTGACATCTTCTTCGAGTACCGTATCGGCGAGAACAGAGTTGGAATGGACTCGGTGGACGCCGAATGGGCACGGTTCACCCCGAATCAGGATATGGAAAGCATGCCGCGTGGACGCTACCTTCAGGTACGGGCAGAGCTTTTTGCCGACGGCGATCTGGAGCAGACGCCAAGCATAACCTCAATAAGCCCGGTCTATGAGTCGCCACCACCCCCGGCGCCTCCGGTGCGAGTGATGGCCGAGGCCCAGGATGGGGCGGTGCGCCTGCAGTGGAGCCCGGTGATGGATCCGGAGATCGAAGGGTATGTTGTTTACTACGGCACGCAATCCGGGCGTTATTTCTCCGGCGACAGTGACCTTGGCCTGTCACCTCTTGATGTTGGTCGAGCAACCGAGATAGAAATTACCGGGTTGGAGAACGGAAGGCTCTACTATTTCGCGGTGGCCGCTTATGACCGTGCCGGACCGGTCTACGAGACGGTTCCATCACGTGAGGTGAACGCGCGCCCGACGAGGCATGCACGATGACACAAACGCAACTACGAGACATCCTACATCGTGCTGAGAACGCGTTACGAATCAGTGACTACGAGAGCGCCGAACAGTATGCGCTGGAAGCGAGTAAAGCCTCGCCGAACTCGGTTCAAGCGGGCATGTTACTGGGAACGGTCTACGGTCGTCTTGAGCGCTATGACGATGCTGTCAAGCAGTTCAAACAGGTTCTCAAAATTGCACCAAAGAACTCAGAGGCCTTGAACAACCTTGGGGTCATGTACCGTTTTCTTGGTCGCGCTGAAGACGCTCGTCAGGCATTGCAGAGTTCCCTGGAGCTCGATCCAGATCGGGCCGATGTGCTGTACAATCTTG
>PXEI01000449.1 GCA_003564775.1 Spirochaetaceae bacterium | reverse complement strand
TCTGCTCATGGTAGGGTATAGTAGCAGTGGCGATGTACGCGGTCAAGACGATGAGTTACGAACCGGTACGTCACGTATACACCACGCAACAGCACGTCTAGATTTCCGGCAGAGGAGAGTTCCTTTGAAGCTTGCAGTTACGCAGATGAATCCCGTCATTGGTGACTTTACCGGCAACAACGCCAAGATGCTGAAGGCAATGAATGACGCCCTTCTTGGCGGTGCAGAAATGATTGTCTTTCCTGAGTTTGCGTTATGCGGATATCCGCCCATGGACTTGCTTGACTACGATACCTTTGTCGAGGAAAGCCGGCGCGCAATCAGAACCCTCCAGCGCAGTATGCCTGCAGGCATTGCTGCGGTTGTGGGTTACGTTGACAGAAATCCCGCTCCAGCTGGGAAGGCCCTCACCAACAGCGTTGCCGTTCTGTATGAGGGTGAGCTCATTCATACCCAGGCCAAAACCTTGTTACCTACCTACGATGTGTTCGACGAGGCCCGCTACTTTGAACCTGCCACAACACGGTCGGTGTTTGAGTTTAGGGGGCGATGTATAGGTATCTCAATCTGCGAGGATCTCTGGTGGGAGACCGAGCCAAGTCCAGGAACACGGTACCCTATAGATCCGGTGCGTGATCTTCTGGACCAAGGTGCCGACCTTATTCTGGCACCCTCAGCCTCGCCGTACTATGCCGGAAAGGCCGCGGTGCGCACCGCTATTCTCAACCAGATTGGCAGATCATCAGGCGCACAGGTAGTGTACGTGAACATGGTCGGCGGAAACGATAATCTTATCTTTGACGGACGCTCCATGGTTTCTTCTCAGGACGGCACCGTGGTGTACCGTGGGGCGGCCTTTGAGGAGTCCCTTGAGGTTGTAGACCTTGCCGGTGTCGAGTCTCTCCCAGCCGTACACGAACACCTGGAGAGATACGCGGAGATTGAGGCCGCCTTGTGCCTTGGAATACGCGACTACCTGCGCAAAACCGGCTTTACGAAGGTCCACTTTGGGCTCTCCGGCGGAATTGACTCTGCCGTGGTAGCCTACCTTTCAGCCAAGGCGGTGGGGGTAGAGAACACGCACGCCTTCCTGTTGCCTTCGGAGTATTCATCGGAGGGGAGCATCAGCGACTCTGAGCAGTTGTGTAAGAAGCTTGGAATGTCATATGAAACGGTTGCGATTCAGCCAATCCTTTCACAGTTCGTGACTGCATTAGGCGCTGAGTACTCCGAAGAAAACATCAGCATGGCCGAGGAAAACATTCAAGCGCGCATTCGTGGAACAATACTCATGGCGCACTCCAACCGTACCGGTTCATTGGTGGTCACAACCGGAAACAAAAGTGAGCTGGCTGTGGGTTACTGCACTCTGTACGGAGACATGGCTGGGAGCCTTGCGGTAATTGGTGACCTGCTGAAGACCGAGGTGTACGCATTGGCGGCCTACATAAACAGAGATGAAGAGATCATCCCCAAAACTATACTCACCAAGGCACCTTCGGCCGAACTGCGTCCCGATCAGCGCGATGAAGACTCGCTGCCTCCCTACGAGATCCTTGATGAAATTCTCTCCCGATACTTGTTGCGCAACCTGACTGCCAACCAGATTGTTGCAGAAGGATTCCAGGCAAATACCGTTGCGGAGATACTCAAAATGGTTGGGCAGTCAGAGTACAAGCGGCGTCAGGCGCCGCCGGTACTCAAGGTATCTACACGTGCCTTCGGTACTGGCCGGCGTATGCCGCTGGCCCGAAAGATCTACGAGCACCAGGTTCCTTAGTCACGACGGGGCACAAACTTGAGCTCGGTAGTAAGCACCGGACCGCCACCGTTCTGCAGCGCAATACCGGCCATTCCAAGCGTCTCATCTTCCGTTGATTCGAGCGGCGTATACCTCAACTCTACAAGATCACCATTGTGTGTTTCTTTGAGAAAGTTCATCCGGAAGCTCTTAAGCTCAAACTCGCTTGGCTGAGGGCCATCAAAGCCGTCAAGAATCCACTCAAGGTAGGTCATGTTATTGGTGTGATTCTGGCCATCAAGATCACTTGGCCGCACGCGACGGGTCTCTTCCCAGGCCTGGGCCGCGGCGTTTTTCCGGGGAGATGCTTCCGTGGGGGCACCAGCCCTACTTTGAGCCGTTTCTCCGCTGGCAGCTGGCGTTTCGCTCGCTGGCGTTTCGCTCGCTGGCATTTCGCTCGCTGGCAGCCGAATGCGTGTCAGACGGTCGGCCAGAACACGTTCGGCATCTTCGTACAACTTGGCATTTACCACGGTCTCAACCCTACGAGGTCGGCGGGTGGCCGACTCAACGGTTAGCCAGGCGCTCCCTGCCTCCGCGACGATGTCGCCTGAGGATGAGATCAACCGAAAGCTTCTGAGTGCGTAGGGTGGTGCAAGCCCGGCGGGCCAGGTGAAAATGCTCAACTCCTCGTTCCATAATGGGTACCGATACACCTCCAACGCAAGCCTCGACAATACCCAGAATAGATCGTTCTCTCCCAGGTTGTCGTAACCAAAGCCGAGCGAGGCGGCTTGCCGCGAAGCCGCCTCCTGCAAGTATCTGCCCAAAGCTGGTGCGGTGGCCCGGTTGTCCGGGCCTACGTCAAAGGTGTGAACGCGCACCGGCTCTTCCCAGACCGGTAGTACAGTAGCAGTGCTCATGAAGGTCTACGTTTCTCCGCCGGATTTGCCACCGGATTTAGGACCCGCTTTACTGGCTGGCTTTCCCGACACTTTGCCACCGGACTTTTGCGTGGGTTCTTTGGCAGAAACCTGGCCGTCACCATTCAGGATCGCGACTTCTTCGAGAAGCGGCGGCACCTGATACCTGCTGCGCTCGGCCGCGAGACGCCAGGTCTCAACAAGCTCGTAGGCACTGCAGATCCCGGCTGCCGCTTTCGCGCCACTGGTGTTCGGCTCAAGCCTCATCCTGGTGTACTCAAGAATGGCAACCGCTTCAAAGGCATCACAGAATGACTGAAACTTTTCACGGTTGAACCATACGTGTCCCTGGTAGGTATGTAACTCAAGGTACGCGGCAACCTCGGAGTGACCCAACAGATCTTGCAGGGTTTCAGCGGCAGCCTTTTTTCCAGCAAGCATACTCTGGTGCCAAGTATCGTAGGTTGTGACCAGCTCTACCAGTTGATCCCAGTCATGCCCTGACAGTTCGCGAAGTTCCAGGTCGGGAATGAGCGATCTCACCTTCTTGATAAGTCGTAGATCTCGTGAGGGGCCTTCGCCGCTTGAAAACTGTGAAGGTTGTTCGGCCGAGTAGAGTGCTATCTCCACCGGACTGATCGTGACGTATGCGAGCAACGCATGTCGCAAGATCGAGCTACTGCTGATCTTTGTCAGCAGCTGAGCAAAGGCAGCTCGGTAGAGTTTTGCCTGTTTGGCAGGTGGTTCAAGGGACTGATATCGTAACGAGAGCAGTGCTTGTAGCCTCAATCGGAACATGCGCAAGGCTGCCTCGACATCACCCTCACCTCTGCAGTGCTCACGCGTTGTATGCAGGAGTTGCTCGTAGGCGACCGCCAGCATTTCTTGATCCACAGTTCCAGCGGGGGATGCTCCAGTTAGCTCGGACTCAATTTCATGTTTACTTGAGGAGTTGAGTACCCGAAAGAACAGGTCATACACGGGTTTGAAGAATACGTCCTTGAGTGCCTCATCAATATCGGGCACACCGGCTCCGCCTAAGGAATCTACCAACTGGGCGTAGTAGGAAAACTCACTGTCTGCGACTTCATAGATATCAACGAAGACCTGCGACTCATAGCCCCGAAGTGCTACGTAAAGGCCTCCTTCCCAGATATCGCGACTATTCCGAATGAACCAAAGCCCGCTGCGTTGTTCACGCATGATGAGATAGTGTTTGTGGCTGTTGGTCAAGCCAAGCACCGTGCCCAGCCCCTCGCGTCGATGTTCTTTGGATCCGTTTCCGGTCTTTTCAACATAACCTGCGGAGTCTTTTATCCAGCCCTTAGCCTGCTCAAAACTGTTGTTGTAGAATATCAATGCACGATCAGAGCCAGCCTTGTTACTGTATGCGAAAACGTTCTCGTTTATGTTCCCGTGCTGGTCGTAGAGATCAAAGAGGAAGAAGTTTTCCACCTCTGAAAACAGGCGCCTACGTTTCATGAGTGGGAATATTTCGTGTTCGTGACGCTCAACCAGACTGAGACTTGGTGTCTCATCCCAGTAGGCGCGTCTATACTCCATCCCGTATTTCTCCTTAAACCCCTCAACTTGGCCATGCCCAATCATTGGAAGCCCCGGCATGGTTACCATAAGCGTACACACGCCAAAGTACTTGTCACCGTCTCCAAACTGCTCAATTGCGGTGTCTTCATCGGGATTGTTCATGAAGTTCACAAACCGTTTCAGTATGTCTTTGTCAAACTCAATAGTGTTCTTGATTGTTCGCCGATATTTTGCGTTCTCTTCCATCTTGAGCATGTTCATGAAGGCACTGTTGTAGACCCTATGCATTCCCAAGGTGCGCACAAAGTATCCTTCCATCATCCAGAAGGCTTCCGCCAGCAGCAGGGTATCAGGCACCTCGGCCGCAACGCGGTCTACAACTTCGCGCCAGAACTCTTCCGGCATTGCCTCATCAAACTGCTCGGCCGTGAGGCCATACTCTGCGCGAGTCGGAATGTCGCCACCGCTTCCCGGTTGCGGAAACCAAAGTCGTTGAAAATGGCGCTTTGCCAGAGTCATCGCGGCATCGAATCTGATGATTGAGAAGTTACGGGCTACATGTAACACGGTTTGAATAACCGCTTCACGCACCTCGGCGTTCAGAAAATTAAGCTGAGCGGTATCGTTCCATGGCATGTGCGTTCCATCATTACCATGATATATGTAACGGTCCTTTCCGCCGTCGAACTCAATTCGTTTGAAAACCACAGAGGCATCTGTGCGATCGTAGTAATGATCCTCAAGATAGATCCCGACGCCTGGCTGGCTTGAGAGGTTTTCGCCATTGAAACTGTAGCTGGGAAATGGAGGACTATCAAGCTGGACAAACCAGTCCGGATGTTTGTGCACCCAATCGGAATCAATTCCGGTATGATTCGGCACCATGTCGCTTGCAAGACGCATCCCACGGCGTTCGCAACGAACACGGAGGTTGGTAAGGGCTTCCCAACCGCCAAGCTCGTTGGCAATCTCGTAGTTCCACAAAGAGTACGCCGAGGCCTCGGCCTCGGGGTTTCCACACATTTGTTTGACCTTTTTGGATGCCTGACTTCTCTCCCAAAGCCCAATAAGCCAAATGCCGGTAAACCCGCGTGACGCAAGTACATCTAGCTCCTCGTCAGGAATCTGGTCAAGAGTTCGAATATCTCTTTGGTAACTCCGCGAAAGTTGATCCAGCCAGACAAGGGTGCTCTTGGCAAGCAGAACAACACTGGGCATCCAGTCCTTGTCCGGACTGAAGCGTTCAACCTCTTCCGCGGTCCCGGATCCGTGATAGTCGTAAGGAGTTAGCGTGCCAGGTGAGAAACCGCGCATTCGTTGTTCTTCATGCATAACGTCAAGACTACGTAGCAGCCTGAAGAGAAAGCGCCCGAGTACCGAGCCCCATTTGCGACGAATATAGGCAAGCTGATCCTCTAATGAGTCGGGAAACTCTCGGGCCGGTGCGCGGAGCATCTCGGTTAAGGATTCCTCGTCCGGGCCAAAGGTGGGTTGCTCGCCAAAAAAGGCGTTAACCTCGTTAATTGCAGCGTCGTAAACCCCGTCCTTCTTAAGCTCGGTGTCGTCAAACAGTTCACCGAAGGGGGCAAAAGCAGGATTCATGTTGGCGACCCAGAGCATGAGCAACTCCTCAAGCGCCAGCTCACGTCCAGCTAAGCCGGGCTCGGGTTGCGAGGTAAGATACTCGGCAGGTGACATCTCACCATGGAAAACCGCCAACGGGGGAAACTGCTCGATAAATCGGGTAAGTAAGGTCTCCACTTTGGAGTTGCCAAGTTTTTCTACAAGGCGACCGTGCAACTGGGTAAAAATTTCAACCCCATGCTGCTCCCGGTACTGCACCGTAACGTAATGAAGAATCTCGTCAATCAGCGCCATAGCGTTAATATCGCCGGTGCGCACTGCTTGTTCAGGATGGTGTACAAGATCTCGTTGTTTGTTGATAAGGTAAGAGAACTCGCGGGCTGCGCGAAAATCTGCAAATATGACGTTGCCACTGAGGCTAAATATGCCCTTGTCAAAGCCATAGCGCTTTCGAGCCGTTGCCGAGACGTGAAACTCACGAGCACCGTGCATGGGTCGCTGCAGTCCTGGGTAGTCCCCATGCAGAGTACAACCAACAGGGTACAGTACAAGAGGTCGGGGACAATTGGATTTCATAGAATACTCCTTTTATTTCGTTCCTCAGCGAGCTCCCGGATACTCACCTTAAGCTTCTCCCGGCGCAAAATATCTTCCAGGTTTTCCGGAATACGATAACTCCAGTTAACACTATTGGCCGTGCCGGGAATATTCACTCGCTCATGAGCCGGATCTGTAAAACACAGTTCGGGCTCGAGCGCAAATAGATCTTGCAGCTGAAACACGCAAAACACGGATGATGTGGCAAGGAGGCCTTGAATAACTCTGTATGCGGTCTGTGAATCAAACTCACTGGGTGCTTCACCGGTGTACCCAAGAAGCTTCCAAAATGCGGAACGCTCGTCCTTGGACATCTCAACATTCCACCATTCTCTCAGCGTGCTTGTATCATGCACCGATGGCGCACACACCGAGAGGAAGGGATAGTCCTGTGGTGAGATAAAGGGCTCATCAGGCAGATCATAATCACGTGTCCAACGGGGAAGCTTCAAGCTGAGAATTCCTAACGAAGACAGCACGCTCGGTACGGAGTCCGGAACAACACCCAGGTCCTC
>PXEI01000092.1 GCA_003564775.1 Spirochaetaceae bacterium | reverse complement strand
CGGTCGCCTACAATGAGGGCCAGGCGTTCCGGGTCAACCGAACCAGGCAGCACCCGGGACACGCCGTCGGCCACCGCAACCCGCGTAGTTCCACCTGCGTCGCCCGAGATACTCCGCACCATAAGCGATCCGGACTCGATAGTGGTCACAGCTTGCGGGCTCAAGATTCGAAGTCGCTCGTGAGAGCCGAGGTCCAAGGCCCGCGCCAGAACTTCACCCACCGCTACGTGAAGAGTAACGAGCACCTCGCCGGACCGAAATGCTTCACCCACAACCTCTACCAGAGTCTCGGGCTCAATTCTCGCAGTGGCGGAGTTTCCGAACTGAATGACCGTCGTAGAATCGGCACCGGTACGTATCATGGTACGACGGCCAAGAAACATTCCCGGAGTTAGAGGACGGTAGTCTTCCTCGGCCGGAGCACCGGCGGGAGTCGGTGGCGCAAACTCCACCATACCGGATGTACTGCGGACAAAGACCCGATGCAACCCAGTTTCCGTGCCAACTGCCAGTACATCGCCAAAGGCGGGCACAGCTGTACCACCAGGTAACCGGTCCTGAAGTCCACTGGCAAGGAGTAATCCAACAATGGAGCCAACAGCAAGTAATGCCAAGCCGAAAAGTAGTTTTTTGTTCACAACAATCAGAAGATAACGCGCCGCTCAGTATTATTCAAAGCCCTTGTCGATACGCCTTGTCGATACGCCTTGAAGACGGCACTATACGAAAAAGGGAGGAACAAATGCCGCAGCGTACCGTCGTGGTTACCGATACTCAGTGCTTGCTTCACCGGAACGGCCAGGGGCACCCGGAACGCCCAGAACGCCTTGAGTCTGTCTTGACTATGCTTTCCGAGTACGAACACAAGGAACAGCTCGAGCACATTACCGCAAGGAACGCCAGCCACGAGGAACTGTTGCGTGTTCACACCGCAGAACACATACAACACATAAACGAAACCGCTCGTGAGACCTTCACGCGGCTTGACCCAGACACTGCCACCAATGCCCATTCAGCTGGCGCCGCGTACAAAGCTGCTGGAGCCGCGGTGCTTGCCACCACCCGCGCGTGTTCCCAGGCGGGTACCAGCAGTTTTGCGTTGGGGCGTCCGCCGGGCCACCATGCCGAACGCGACCACGCCATGGGCTTCTGCCTGTTTAACAATATAGCGGTGGCTGCCGCGACCGCCCTCGCCGGAGGCCTGCACAGGATTATGATACTTGACTGGGATGTGCACCACGGGAATGGCACCATGAATACCTTTGCAGGCAGCCCCGAGGTGCTGTTCTGTTCAATCCACCAATCACCTTTGTACCCTGGAACCGGAAAAATTGACGAAATTGGAACCGGGGCTGGCACTGGCTACAGCCTCAATGTCCCGCTTCCGGGCGGGTGCGGCGACGGAATCTATCTACAAGTAATGCTGGACGCCATATTACCGCTGGGCCTTGCGTACAAACCCGAGCTCATTCTCGTCTCCGCCGGCTTTGATGCTCATGAACGAGACCCGGTCGGAGGAATGCAGGTGACCGGGGCAGGTTTCTACCACATGACTCGGATCGTGACGACCCTGGCACTGGAAACTGGTGCGTATGGGCCGGTTTTTGTGTTGGAAGGTGGTTATGACCTGACAGGACTCAGCGAGGGAGTGCGTGCCTGCCTGCTTGGTGTAGCCGACGGACCGGATCTTCCACCCTACCCGGAACCGGACGCAGCAACGCGCAGCACGCTCACATCGGCGGCAAAGCTCCTGAGTCCCTACTGGGGAGAGGGCCTGTTTCATAATCTGTAATCCCCCTGTGATCCCAGATTCAAGCCCGTGAAGAGGTAAAGTCCTTACACTCATACTATTACTGTCGCCAATCCTTGTTTACCTGGGTATTATATGAGCATTACTCGTGGAATCACAGCAAGCGAGGAGACGGAATGAGCCAGAACAGTGCCCCTCAAGACCCCAAAGAACCGCGACAAGCCGGTATCTCAGAGGAAGAACAACGCGAAATTCGCGAGCATATAGACAAGGTCGCGGCAGAAAACCGCATCGAGGTCACCCCGCAACTCTTTCGAATCAGTGCAGGCAAGTCAGGTACAGTTGTACCACTTGCGGTCAATGTGCTCGCCGTTCTCCTGATCGTGTTTGGCTTCCTTGGTTTGTCCCGATACTTTGAAGGTGAGGAACAGGCAGTTATTGCGCGAGCCGGACAGTCATCGCTGGTAGAAAGCCGCCTGATACAGGAGTTGCGCCGCGAGTCGCGCAGCCAGTTAGTTGAGATGGAACGTGAGATCGATGGTGTTCGAGCCCGGCTCGCAACCGTTGAACGTGAACGAGCCGAGCTTCTGGTCGATATAGAACGTCGGGTTGCCGCACGTGAGGACGAAGTCCGGGAACGCCTGCTTGAAGAACTGGCCCGTGAACGGTCGCGGCTTGACGAGCTTGGCCTTGCGGAAAACGATATTGAACAGCGCATGATTGCGTTTGAGGCCGAACGCACCCTCTTTTACGAGCAGCAACTCCGTGCGTATCGCGAAAGCCTGGAGGCCGAGCGCGTAGCCCTGGAACAGGACCTCGATCGACTTCGGAACGAGTTCACCGGGCAACTTGAACGCCTGGATACCGAACGGGCCCGGTTGGCCACTGAGTTTGCCAGCCGCGAGGAAGAACTGCGTGAACGCCTTGCCGAAAGGAGTGCCGCACTCGACGAACAGCGAGCACAGGCCGAGGCCGGAACCGAGGAGGCTCGGCGGCGACTAGAGGAAATAACTCGATCCCGCGAGCAAACCTCACTTATTCGCGCACAGATCAATGGGCTGTATCGCAGTATCAGAAATCGATATGAAGAAGCCGAGTACGACGCTGCGCGCACCGCAATTGCCGATCTTCGAAGCTTTCTTGCAACCGAGGCGGTGGGGTCGATACCGGAGCTTGCCGAACGTCGCGAGATTGACCTGTTTCTGCTGGATACCATTGAACAAACGGTGCAGCGAGCTCAAACCGAGCAAGCGCGAGTGGGCGTTGTAGACCAGCTGTCTGCGCTTACTCAACTGCGCGACGAGCTTGAGTCGGTGCAGGAGCTCCTACGTGAAGCCCAGTCCGAACAGAGCATCGCAGAGCAACGTGTCGGTACAGCCACAGCTGTAGCCCGCGCAGCGGTCGCCGATGCACGCTATGCAGATGCAGTGAACGCCTACCGGGATATCTTCACGACCCTTCCTGACCCGGACGGCGAGCTTGCCGAGCAACTCATAACAATCCTCAGGCAGGGCGGATTCGGCGATCCTCCGGCCGGAGCTGTTGCCTCGGTCGCTACCGTAACACCCCCCGCAGCGACAGCACCAACCACACCCGCACCTCAGAGCCCAATACGAGAGACAGTGGTTGTACAGGACGAGGCTGAAATTCGGCGTCTTGAGGCGATCATTGATGAGCAACTTGTACTCGTGAACCGTTACCTTTCATTGCGGGACTCGTATCAACGATATGCGCGTGCAGAGGATCAGATCCTACGCGAGTCGGGTGAGTTCGGACGCCTGCGGAGCAAAGCGATGTTCGATGCGTTTCTGGGCAGTGCGGCGGTGAGAGATCTTTTTCCGGATCTGAGTGAACGTGTCAGAGCCTACGACACGGCCTTTGAGACAGCCGGACGAGAGGACGCAGTTCAGGACATGATCGATATAGTCGGCACACTCGCTCAGCTACCCTCTGCAGACCGGCTAGCGTTCCTGGAATCCGAAATACGCGCAGTTGATGAGGCCACGATGGTCCAGGACTTCCTTTTTGAGCTACGTGACTTGCTTGGAAGTTGATACCGGAACAGCCCTACAACTGCTGCCGTAGCCCAAGGTGCACCTCAAACACACGTACAAGGTAAGAGCCAGTAAAAACGTATCCGGCAGGTGCGCCTCGTTCCGTTACGTATGCACGGGGAAGCGTTGCGTCCAGATACGCGTCACGTGACTCAATTTCGAGAACGCGCGGCGCATACTCCACAAAAAAGCGAGTTCTGAGCTTTGGTGAGTACTCGAGCCCCAGTGTTGCGATGAAGCCGTAGGGGGCTGAGCTCTCGGTTTCCGGAGAAGCGTTGTCATGGGAGACGCGCAGAACTCCACCCGCCGAGATGTATGGCCGGAGCAGAGTATCCGGAGGCCGCAAATAGACCCCAAGCTGAGAGGTCAGTTCAGTGAGCGGCGCTCCGTCAATGAGATCCGGCGCCGCCTGTTCCCCGTAGTCGTCAACCAGAAACAGTCCAAAGCTATAACTCACCGCTGCGGCGCGTAGATACACCCAGGCTGGCATGAAATAGAGTGACGCTGCAGCTCCCGGATAACGAAAGTTTGCTGTGAAGAGCTCCACCGCAAAACGCGCAGCTCGCTGTGACGGGATTTCAATGAACAAAGGATCGTGTTGAAGATAGAAGGTCCCAGACTCTGGATACCTGCCACGTAAGGTTGCCCGATAGCGATAGGTCATGGGCGACGGTAGCAAAAGCGTAAGCTCACCGTTTTCATTCAGTTCAAAAGGCTCGTCCCAGATGTTGCGTAGGGTGGTACCCGGTGCACCACGAAACCGCACCTCTACCGCGTCCTGATACTTTGTATAGTGCTCCCGAACCACGGCAGCCGCCTCTGCCCAGATCCCGCGTTCCATGTCCCTGAAGCCGGTTGAGAATGGGCGTTCTATCTCAAAGGCACCAATCTCCTGTGTGCGCAGAAGATCATAGCTCGTCCCACGCGCAACAAGCCGCTCCATGCTGCCAAAGAGAACTACATCAAACCAGGCGTCAGCCTCACGAGCACGGGCGTACTCCACCTTCTGCTCAAAACGGGCAGGCGGCGAGAGCGAGCCTTCCTGCAGGATAACCACATCCGGGTTAGCGCTCGCAAGCTCCAGGACAAGTGCGTCGTAGAGCACCTGCGCCTCGTGCTCGGTGTACTCCGCGGCGGCGTCAAAGGCCATAAACACGACCATTCGTCGTTCGCGAAAGGTTTCAGGGTGTTCCCAGGCAGCCTGCGCCGATGTAAGACTAAACAGGGCAAGGAGCGCTACGCACAGCACACACGTCCGCGCCCGCACCGGCGGGGAGTATGACAAGGTTGTTTTCATAGCTTCACCACCACGTCCTGAATCGCATGAGTCTCCCCTGAGCTATGTTCAAACGATAGTACGCCTTTCCGTCAGGCGCAAATCCAAAGACCGACCGTTGCCTGTCGCCGGTGTCAAACTCCTTGTCAGCATTCCCGCTAAGGCTATAACGCCTCAGGTTTCCGTCACCACGGTCAACCACCACTCCGCGCGCGGTGAGATGTGTCGCCCGGGCAGTACCATGCTGAGCCGTGAAACCGTAAAACGCATCACGCACCTGGCCCTGGGCGTCAAGCAAGGGGCCCGGGGGTGGGTCATCTTCTGCAAATATGAGTGCGAACACGTGCATTCGCCCACCTGAGGACGAGGACTGCTCGTCGACGAGAAAACGAACCCCTTCCGAAAAGAAGTTGGCCCCCATGACTCGGAAAAATGATCCGCCAGCGAGATACTCCGGCGGTGCAAGGACAATCTCAACCCGGGCATCACCCGGGTCTGGCAGCTCTGACCCAAGTTCCAGACCGGGGTAGACCGCCAACAGCAGGTCTTCCTCTTCTATGCCCGCGAATATGGACAGGTTCACCAGAGGCGAGGCGGAAACACCATAGGCTGGCCGAAAGGCGCCGTCAGAAGCCCCGGCTACTACGGAGTATTCAAGCTGTTCAGGTGGCGCATCCAAGTCAAAGAGGCGGAACCGCAGGTCTCCGGAAACAATGTTTCCGGCACCGTTGGCGACTACCGGGCGCCCAAGAAAGACTGCATCACTTGCCGGGTTGCCCGGAACCAGACGTACGGGCTCTTCACCACTTCGTGGATACTCCCGCAGCAGCGTCAGGGTCCTGTCAAAGATCCAAAGCTTCTCGGCCGCGTTTCCCGTCCAGTCGCTGTTTGGCCACCGCAGTACTACCAGGTACTCATTGCCAGCGTTGTCCACAATGGAATGAAGCTCAAACTCCTGAGTGTCGGACTTGATTCCCAGCAGACTACCTACGTTTTGTGACGCAGTTAGGTCCGAGAGCCCTGCCGGAAACGGCGTCTCAAGAAGGGCATCACATCCGAGCGCCATAAAGGAAACCGCAATCATTCCCAGCAACACCCGAACCGCAGGCAGATAACCAAGCCTCACCATTTTCGCAGTACTCCTACAGTCAAAGGCGGGCCGAATGTCTCGGTATTGATCCAGCTCCTTCCCAACAGGTTGTCGTCTCCAAGACCCGGGGCGTACCTGAACTGAGGCCGAAAGAACAGTGCCCAGCTCCTCAGGTTGAGTTCAAGGCCAAAACTCAGAAGGGTAAGATAGAGGTCTGCATATTCTGGCAAGGTGGAGTCCGCAAAATCTGTCAGAACCACACCAAATCCAGCCCCAACGTTCATTCGCACCAGCGATTCGTGCGGAAAGAACACGTACTGGGAAAGCGAAAGCGACAGGTCATTATGATACACATCTCCACCGGTATTCACGTCTCCCTGCAGATAGAAGGATCGCTCAAGCTGAATAAAGGTGTAGTCCGGCACCGCATAGTACCGGAACCCAAACCCAAGGCCCTGGGCCTGTCCGGTTGTCCACAACACCTGTGCACCATACCGGTGCCGTCGTGGAAGACGGCGCAGCTGAATGAGGTTATCCTGCTCGTTCAGTGCTACCTCGTAGGCTATGCCATGATATCCTTCCTTGCTTATGTCCACCCGAACCTGCGAGCCAACGGCAAAGGGAGTATACGGGAGCCGCAACGTTCCGTCATAGATCCTTCCTACCAAATCGCCAGCAAAAAAGACCTCGGCCCCTTCATCACGTGAGCGGAAGGTAATGCTTTCCACCTCGTTTATGGGCGACCGGTAGATGTATGG
>PXEI01000322.1 GCA_003564775.1 Spirochaetaceae bacterium | reverse complement strand
CCGGTGGTTTCCGCCCAGGTGGCTCCGGCCCTGGAAGACCAGGTGGTCCAGGTAGGCCGGGCGGATCCGGTCCAGGAAGACCGCCAGGCCCAGGTGGTCGTGGTCCGGGTGGCCCAGGTGGCCCTCGTGGCGGTACCGGTGGCGGCAGCGGCGCACCTCCTTCTCCGACAGATCGTGGTGCGCAACAGAAGCGTCCACCACGAGGACGAGGCCGAAAGGGCGACAACTACAAGAAGGACCGTTACCAAGAGAAGCAGATTAGCTTCAAGAACAAGAAACCTATACCCAAGGTCAACCCGGTGCCGAAGGAAATCGACATCATGGAGGTCATTACGGTATCGGATCTTGCTCGAAAAATGAATCTCAAAGCCTCGGATCTCATTGGAAAGCTCATGTCCATGGGCATGATGGTCACCATCAACCAGCAGATCGATGCCGAGACGGCGGAAATTCTGGCAGCGGAGTACGACTGTAAGGTTCGCATTGTTTCTCTGTACGACGAGACCTTGATAGAAACACCAAAGGATGAAGAGTCCGACCTCAAGCCACGCTCACCAATCATCACGGTAATGGGCCACGTTGACCATGGTAAAACCAAGCTACTTGACGCAATCCGTACCACCGACGTGGTTGCTGGTGAGTCTGGTGGTATCACACAGCATATTGGCGCCTACCAGGTCGTAACGCCACACGGAAAGCTTACCTTCCTTGATACACCGGGACATGAAGCCTTTACCCTTATGCGTTCGCGTGGTGCACAGGTAACCGACTTTGTTATTCTCGTTGTTGCGGCAAACGACGGTGTAATGCCTCAAACCATAGAGGCCATAAACCATGCTCGTGACGCGGACGTCCCAATAATCGTCGCTATTAACAAGATCGACCTCCCTGAAGCGAATCCGGATCGCGTCAAGCAACAGCTTTCGGAGCATAATCTCATTCCTGAAGCATGGGGTGGGTCAACTCTCTACTGTGAAATTTCGGCTCTTAAGCGAGAAGGTATCGACGAGCTTCTTGAAACCATTATGCTCCAAACCGAGGTGATGGAACTCAAAGCCAATCACGACGCACCGGCCGAAGGTAAAGTCGTTGAGTCACGCATTGATCCAGGTCGCGGAACCGTTTCAACCGTGCTTATTGAACGCGGAACACTGCGCATCGGTGACAGTTTTATTGCTGGTATTTTTCCAGGAAAGATCCGAGCCATGTTCAACGACCGCGGCGAGCGAGTTGACGAGGCAACACCGTCAATGCCTGTTGAGATTCTTGGCTGTACCGGTGTGCCGGATGCTGGCAATCCATTCCAGGTAACCGAAAGCGAGAAATACGCCCGCCAGATCGGCAATAAACGGCAGGAGCTTCGCAAGGTTGAAGAGGCAAAGAACGTCAAGAAAATTACGCTCGACAACCTCTACGACAGCATTCAAGCTGGCGCAATTCAAGAGCTTAAGGTCATCATAAAGGGTGATGTTCACGGTTCTGTCGAGGCGCTCCAGTCGACACTGGAAAGGCTTTCGACGGCCGAGATTCGTCTTGTAGCAATTCACAGCTCGGCCGGTGCAATTAACGAAAACGACGTTATGCTTGCTGCGGCTTCCAATGCCATTATTGTCGGGTTTCATGTGCGACCGACACCACGTGCACAGGCAGTTGCTGAACAAGAAAAGGTAGAGATTCGCAAGTACAACATCATCTACGATGCAGTGGAGGATATCCGGTCTGCGATGGAAGGAATGTTGTCACCCGACCTTAAGGAAGAAGCTCTCGGAACTGTCGAGGTTCGTGAGACTTTCAAGGTGCCAAAGATCGGCGTCATTGCAGGGTGTTATGTGACCAGCGGCAAGGTACGACGTGGAGCCATGGCCCATGTAATCCGAGACGGCATAGAGCTGCACACGGGGAAGATTTCCTCACTCAGGCGTTTCAAAGACGATGCCCGCGAAGTAGACTCGGGATACGAGTGTGGTGTGGGAATTGAAAAGTTCACCGACCTCAAACAGGGTGACATCATTGAGGTCTTTGAAATGAAAGAAGTTGCCAAAAAACTTGGCGCTCCGCTTTCAGACAAGAAAGAGGAGAAGAAGGCGTCTAAGGATCAATCATGAGCGGACACAGACTCGAGCGAGTTGAAAGTCTCCTTACCGAGGAAATTGGTAGAATCATACTCAGCGGCGAAATAAAGGATCCGCGAGTGGACTCTCTCGCGGGCGTTAATGGGGTGAAGGTTTCAAAAGACCTCACCCACGCTCGTGTCCGGATCTCCGGATTCCTGGAGCCGACGGCGCTTGAAGCCGCAGTAGAAGGGTTAAACAGCGCCGCCGGGTTCATTCAAAAGCGCCTGGCCAGTCGTATCACTCTCCGTGTTACACCACGTCTGCAGTTCGTGGTAGACAACAGTATTGAAGAAGGCTTCCGAATTAACAAAACCATTGAGGATATCGTGCGTTGAGTAGCGCGCCGTGCGGCCTCGTAGTGTTGCACAAACCCACTGGAATTACCTCATTCCGGTCACTGAATGCTGCCAAGAGGGCATTCGGCACCAAAAAAGTCGGCCACACCGGAACGCTTGATAAGTTTGCGTCCGGTGTACTGCCAGCCCTTGTTGGAACTGCCTCGCGGTTTAGTTCATTCTTTATGGATCTTCCAAAAACCTATACAGCCACAATCCAGTTTGGAACTACAACAACCACCCTCGACCCTGAGGGTGAACTCGCTGGCGCTGGGCCACTGCCACAGCCCGATGAGGCTCGCAAGGTCGCAAAGAGCTTTCTAGGTGAAATAGAACAACTACCGCCTGATTTCAGTGCGCTCCACGTAAACGGTCGTCGTGCGTCGGACATCGCCAGAAGCGGTGAAAAACCCGCTCTCAAACCTCGGACGGTCTGCATTTATGATTTGACTGTCCTGTCATGTTTGAAAACCGAGCTGCAGATAAGGGTGGTCTGTTCACGGGGCACCTACATTCGGGCACTTGCTCGTGATATTGCCGAACGCCTGGGCACGGTTGCCTACTTATCGGCACTGGAGCGCTCCGCGGTTGGCAGCTTCACCTTGAATGACAGCGTTAACCCGGAGGACGTCGATCTGCACCAGTATTTGCTGCCCATTGAAAGATTTCTGGAAGAGCTACCCGCAATCTCACAACGCCAGGTTCCAGATAGCAAGCTCGATGCGGTAATCAAAGGTGTTCCGCTCGGTCCGCACATGTTTCAACAGCCGCCCGTACAGCCAGAGATATCGGCCCTGATGTCTGATGCAGGTGAGTTTATTGCGCTTACAGAGTTTGATGGTTATGGTTTTCGGTATCGTTTTGTCAAAGCAAGGAATGACTCGTGAAGGTAGTAGGGTGGGCCGCGCTCAGCACACGTAGTATTCGCATTCTTGAGCCGGTATCCATTGCCTTAGGTGTTTTTGACGGACTCCATCGTGGTCACCAGGCATTAATCAATCATGCCCGAGACTACGGAGATGGTGCAGCGCCGTCCGTGCTGACTTTTATTCCAAATCCCAAGAAGGTCGTGGCTCCATGGAAGTACGGAGGTAACCTCGACAGTTACCGGTTGCGCCTTGAGCTTATGGAGGCTGCTGGCGTCGAGTATCTCATTGTCGTAGGTTTCACCGAGGCATTTGCACGTGTCCCAGGCCGACGTTTTCTTGACGAACTCAAGCGTTCAGTTGACCCCAAGTTGGTGGTTGTTGGACAAAGTTTCAGGTGTGGGCACAAGAATAGTACAGATTGTGGAGAGCTCGCCATACATCTCGGCCGTCATGGCGTCAGGGTTGACATCATCCCGCCTGTTGTAGATAATATCCTTCGAGAAACGATTAGCAGCACCGGTATCCGGAAAGCCTTGTTGAAGGGTGACTTGGTTACCGCTGAAAGACTCTTAGGGCGTAACTACGCAGTGGATATTTTGGAACCTGGGATCAAAAGCTCGGAACACGAATTGCGATTTGCAAAAGCGAACCTAGATCAACTCGTGCCAGCTCCTGGACGTTACGCCGCCCGCCTGCATTTCGGAGACGCACAAACCGAAGGTACAGTAATCACCACGGAAGACGGCGTAATAGTTCCGACTGCCGCAAAAGGGTTGAATCGCATCACGTTTTTCGCCAATAACACACAGAAGGAGTAGTGGAATGCCGCTAGCAAAAGATCAAACAAAAGAAATTGTCTCCAATTTTGGAGCTTCGGATAAGGATACCGGTAATACCCGCGTCCAGGTAGCGTTACTGACCGCCCGTATTACGGAGCTTACTGAACACTTCAAGACCCACAAAAAGGACCACGCCTCACGGCGCGGCCTGCTGAAGCTTGTCGGCCGTCGCCGGCGCTTACTTGCGTACCTCAAGAAAAACGATCTTGAGGGGTATCGCAGCCTTATACAGCAGCTCGGCCTCAGAAAGTAAAGTAGGAGCTTATGAAACAAACAGTCTCTCTCCGCATTGGAGACCATGATCTCGTCCTAGAGACCGGGCACATGGCAAAACAAGCCAACGGCGCAGTTTTTGCTCGTTACGCCGGAACGGCTGTACTCGCCACCGCATGCTGCTCAAACAAACCGGTTGAAGGCCTCGACTTTGTTCCGCTGCAGGTTGAGTACAACGAGAAGTACTATGCTGCAGGCAAGATCCCTGGCGGATTCCTCAAACGTGAAGGCCGCCTGAAGGACAAAGAAGTTCTCGTGTGTCGCCTTATTGATCGCCCATTGCGACCACTCTTTCAAAAAAGCTTCCAGCGCGAAATACAGGTTGTACCAACAGTGATGTCGGCCGATCAAGAGAATCCGCCAGACGTTATTGCAATGGTTGCCGCCTCTGCCGCAGTTACTATCTCCGACATTCCCTTCAACGGCCCCGTAGGTGCCGTGCGAGTTGCTCGAGTGAACGGCAGCTTTGTCCTGAACCCTACATTTCCGCAGATCGAAAGCGGTGAGTTGGATATCATTGTCTCCGGCAGTGAGCAGGGCATCACCATGGTTGAAGGCGGCGCAAGCCAGGTCGGTGAGGAGGTTCTCTTAGACGCCATTGAGTTCGCACGCGAGCCAATCATGAACCTCTGTAAAATTCAGAACGAACTACGACAGCTGGTTGGAAAAGAAAAACTGCCCCTTGTAGAAAAAACCGAATTTTTAGAGAAAGAAGAAGAGATTCGGGCGTACCTCTACCCGAAACTGGAAGAAGCGAGTTTCGTCCTAGGCAAGTTCGAACGATACGCGGCCATTAAACAGGTTGTGACTGAAGCACGTGAACACTTTGGTGAAGCGGTCCCGGAGGAACACAACAAGTTGTTTTCCAGTCTGGCGGACTCTATTGAAAAAGAGATTGTGCGCAAGAGCATCATTGAGAACAAGAAACGCACTGACCATCGTGGGCCGGAAGATATTCGCCAAATTACCTGCGAACTTGACATTCTAGACCGCACGCATGGCTCTGCTCTTTTCACACGTGGTGAAACGCAGGCGCTCGCAATTACTACCCTGGGAACCGTCTACGACGCTCAGATCATGGATGACATTGAAGGTGATCGCCGTGATAGTTTCATGCTGCACTATAACTTCCCTCCGTTCTCGGTAGGTGAAACTGGGCGCATGGGAACCGGCCGTCGCGAGATCGGTCATGGTCACTTGGCTCACCGTGCGCTGGTAAGTGTTGTACCGAGTCAAGAAGCGTTTCCATACACCTTGCGTTTAGTTTCTGAGGTGCTTGAGTCTAACGGTTCAAGCTCCATGGCAACCGTATGTGGCGGTTCTTTGTCACTCATGAATGCTGGGGTACCAATTGCAGCCCCGGTCGCCGGTATTGCCATGGGCCTTATACAAGAGGGTGACAACACCGTAGTCCTCTCCGACATTTTGGGTGAAGAAGATCACCTCGGTGACATGGACTTCAAGGTAGCTGGCACCGAGAAGGGCATCACCGCCTTTCAAATGGACATAAAGGTAGAAAACGTCAGTGCAGACATCATGAAGGTCGCCTTGGAACAGGCTCGCCGTGGACGTTTGCACATCCTCGACAAGATGAAAGAGGCTATTTCGGTTCCTCGCACTACACTGTCGGAGTATGCGCCTCGAATTATCACATTCAAGATCGATCCCGAGAAAATTGGCCTCATGATTGGCCCTGGTGGGAAAACCATTAAGAGCATTCAAGAGAAACACGATGTAAAAGTAAACATCAGTGACGATGGATCGGTAACCATTTACTGCCGTGATAAACAAGGCGCTGAAGACGCTAAAAACAGCTTCACTCGCCTGCTCGAGGAACCCGAGGTAGGCAAAGTCTACGACGGTACTGTCCGGCGCATCGTTGATTTTGGTGCGTTCATTGAGTTCCTCCCCGGAAAGGACGGACTCTGTCACATCTCCAAAATGTCCCCGAACCGGGTGAATGCCGTTTCCGACGTGCTGGAAATGAACCAGGAAGTGCCTGTCCGCATTATTGAGATAGACAAGATGGGGCGTGTAAACCTCAGTCTCATCTATGATGACGACAATAAGGCCAGCTCCGGAGAGGGCAAAGAAGGTGGCAGTCAGGATAGGCAACGTCGCTAACATGACCCCTCGTGTCGGCGTAGAAGGCCAGTCAGACCTGCATCCGGTTTATGCAACCGAAGGTTCAGCTGGTGCAGATTTACGTTCGGCCATCTCGGCTCCCTTGGTGATTGCGCCAGGGGAGCGCGTCTTGGTTCCCACCGGGATACGACTCGCAATTCCCCAAGGCTACGAAGGCCAGGTCAGGCCCAGGTCGGGGCTTGCTCTAAAGCACGGTATTACCTTGTTGAACGCACCTGGTACCATAGATGCAGACTACAGAGGTGAAGTCGGCGTGATCCTTATCAACCACGGTAGCAACGAGTACACTGTCAACCCTGGAGACCGCATAGCCCAGCTACTCATAACACCGGTAGCAAAGGCTGAGTTCTTCGCTGAAAGCGTT
>PXEI01000004.1 GCA_003564775.1 Spirochaetaceae bacterium | reverse complement strand
TGCAGGCTCGTAAAGAAACAGGACGGCGTTCTGGACTGGAGCTCATCTGCTATCGAGCTGGACCGAGTTGCCCGGGCATTGTATCCGTGGCCTGGCGCCGTTACCGAGTTTGACGGAAAAGAGTTAAAAATCCATGAGACGACCGTGCCGGGGGATCTTGATCCTTCGCACCTGAGTCCTGGTGCTGAGCCAGGTACCGTGCTTGGAGTGGACAACCGGTATGGAATTCTGGTACAAACTGGGAACGGTGTGCTCGCACTCCGGCGTCTTCAGCTGCCTGGGCGCAAGGCTCTGGACTGGGCTACATTTCTTAACGGAACTCCCAACTTCTTTGGAAGCGTTCTCGGAGGAACAACTAGGTGAATCGTATTACCGAAACATTCAAGAGTATGATGCCGAACCGCACCGACCAACCTGACATCAAGTCGTTCAAAATAATCATGTACTCCTTCATAGGAATCATTCTCGTAACCTTCCTTGCTGGAGGCATTACCTTTCTCATGTCTCTTCGCGGAGCTGAGGACACCTTGGTGCCGGAAGTGCGGGGCCAGGAGCTTGTGGAAGCCCTGGTTGAGCTCCAGCGGCGTGAACTGTATCCACGGGTAGAGGCCCGCTTTGACTCCGATCCGGCTACTCGAGGCACCATTCTTGACCAGAGCCCAGCCGCGGGCTCGGTAGTTAAGGCCGGTCAACGTGTACAGTTAGTAGTAAGCCAGGGTGCCATTGTTGACCGAGTGGACGACTATATTGGGAGACCTGTTGAAGAAGTGCGCGACGAGCTGCAGGCGCTTTTCTCTACGTTTGACGCACTCGTGCGAATAGCTAATGTTACCTATGTCTTTCATCAATCTGATCCCGGAACAATTGTGGAACAGGACCCTGCTCCGGGTGTTGATCTGAGTGGGCCGACAGATCTGAACCTTATTGTCAGCCGCGGAGCACGTGATGAGCCAATACGGGCGAGTTCCTACGTGGGATTGCAGTACACAGAAGCCCTGCAGCGTATCGGCCGAGTAGGGGTGCCCTTTGAGTTTCGTCTCATAGAACCGGCCCCGGGTCGTACGCCGGGCGTCATTCAGCGCCAACAGCCGGTGGCAGGGGCTGAGATTGAGGAAGGCGAGGCTCTGGTGCTGGAGTTGGTACCCCCGCAGAACGTTCCTGAAGGGCTTGTGTTTGGTGTGTTTCAACATGAACTGCCACGGTATCCGGTTGCGGTAGAGCTTAACATTGATGTGCTGTCACCCACGGGTGAACGGCGCCGCCTCACAAGTATGCTGCATCCGGGGGGTACGGTCACGGTACCGTATCTGGAAGAGCATGGCTCAACACTCGTGTTGTTACGTTACACAACCGAGCTTACTCGCACAGTTGCTGAGGCGGCTGAGTAGAACCGCCTGCGTTGGTTGCGTCATGCCCAATGAAAATGTCCGAGTTGCAGGAGAATCATCAGGACAAAATCGAGTTTTCGTGATACCTTAGCGTCAATATTAGGGCAGTACTGGAGCGAGCGGGCGTCGTATAACGGCATTACCCGAGCTTCCCAAGCTCGTGACGAGGGTTCGACTCCCTTCGCCCGCTCGGTTCAGTACTGTCGGAATCAGTGTTGCTGAAAAACGTTTAACACCACAAACGTCACAACATCATTATTCTCAAGATTTTTAATTGCGTTCAATTCTATGGTTCAACTACTTGACAATAAGTGGGTGATTAGGCATATATGTACGTTCATCGCGCATAGGGTGTTCCAATTTACGGTAGGAGCTCGGAATGGAAAAAGCGTTTGTCGAAAAAATGAAAGCCTCGCTCTTGCAGCTCAAGCAGGATATCTTTGATAATCTGCAGTCCGAGAACGAAGAGTTTCAGGAAATTGTTGAGGGTATGGAAGGCAAGGACCTGGTCGATATTGCCTCCGACGATATCGACATGAAGACTATTGAAGCAATCGGCGCGCAAGAAATGAAACGGCTCAGGCTTATTGACTCGGCACTGGCCCGGATCGAGATGAATCACTACGGGCAATGCATGAAATGTGGCAAAAAGATCCCCGTTGAACGGCTTGAGGCTATTCCGTACGCGCTTATGTGTATTGACTGCAAAACGGCGGAGGAACGGCGTACGCGCTAACTAACTACCTGCGTACCCTCTACCTGCAACTTGCGCAGAAGACCTAACGAACTCAAGCTTCTCCGTCATCTTCCGATACATTAAGTGGAGGATACTGGGGATGTTGGATTCGATGATTCAGCCGTCGCGTTCTGCTGTTCCGGTGCAAGAGTTGTTGCGTGCACGGTACGCGGATGGAAGAATTTCTCTTCCGGTCAGTGGTAGCGCGGTTTATGCTCGCTTTCGCCACGTGCAGGGAGTCCCCACCGATGGGGAAACAATGGGCTTTTCGATGTCCCGTCTCAGGATACTTGACACCCTCATTGATCGTCTTGTTCGCATGCAGGGAACATCTGAGTATCAGCGTCACGACGAGGGGATGTCTCCTGAGGCCGTTGACGCACTGATTGATCGTTATAAACAAGAACTAAGCTCTACTCTTACTCGGCTAGAGGCGGCCGGATACACAAATGGTCTCGTTGAGTCCGGCGTAGCTGTAAGCCTCCTCGTCTAGAGCCCCACCCAATTTCAGAAAGTTCTCTGAGCCTCGGCAAGTGTGTTGTTCTGAATTTCTCTCTCTATGTTTGAGAAAGGGCCGTGCCCCGGGAACAGGCGGGTGTCGGCTGGCAAGGTATACAGTCGAGTGCGGATGCTGTTTAGAAGTGACTCTTCATCGCCGTCCGAGAGATCTGTCTTGCCAATACCAGTGAAAATGAGCGTGTCACCTGAGAATAACGCAGCGCGTTGTTCACTGTAAATGCAGACGCTGCCGGGTGTATGTCCGGGCGTCGTGACGACGATGAGATCGGAGTCCAGAATGGCGTGTCCGTCTTCAAGGTCAAAGTCGATATCTGGAGGCGTCGCATACAGTTCTTCAAAGAGTACGCTGCCTGACTCTCCCAAGGTCTCAAACGCGGTCTCGTGAACTCGCGCAGAGCTCTCCGAAAAGTAGCGACCGTCTCCGGAATTAACGCCTACTGGAATAGTTGTTCCGCGCTCCTGATAATGCAGTTGAATAGCCCGTGCCGCGCTCATATGATCAAGGTGACCATGGGTGAGCACAATAGCTTGTGGTATCATGTTAAGGGTTTCTAGACGGCTACAAATATGAGCTGCATCGGCACCTGGGTCCACGATGATGCACTCTTTCTTTCCGGTGGAGACGATATAGGTGTTTGCATACATCGGTCCAACAATGATTCGCTCTACCATAGTCCTGCTAAGATAGTAATTTATTTGGAGAGAAACAAGTGAACATGGGCTCATTACCAACAGTAATCTTCCTCGTTGGCATGCTTTTTTACGTGGCTATTCCCGGCATTGGGGCATTTGCGGTCAGGAAGCAGTGGCGGGTTTTTCGTCAGCGAGTACTCACCCGTGCTGTTCTGCCGGTGCTGAGCTACCGGGATGTTCGTGAGCACGAGGTCAGCGGGACCTTGGAGATAGGTGCTTACAGGTTCTTTGGTGCGCTCGAGGCAATTGAGGACGACAGCATCATCTGGTTGCGTAGCGGAAGCCTATCGGTCGCTGTGGAAATGGGAGACGTCCGAGTTTACATGCTCCCAACCGAGGATTTTGGAGTGACTGTGGACGAGGCAGGCGGACAGCTACCGGATCGTACGCCGTCGGTCTTACGGTGGCAGCGAATGACATCACTTACCGAAGGCAGCAAGATCTATGTTGCCGGTACCGTAGTTCGCAAGGCTGGCCGAGCGGTATTTCTTGCAGCCCGGAGCGATCCCTTGCTGGTGGTGATGTACGATGGGCCGGACGAGACAGTGGTGCGGCGGGCAATATGGTGTGGGCGGCAGCGCAATGAGTACTGGAACCAGCTGACCCCGCTGTCTTTGGCAGGAGGTATTCTCACGCTCACAGTGCTTGCATATCTTGCTATACGGCCGCCCCTCGACTTCTTCTCGGCAGTGTTCGCAAGCGTTGGGGCGCTCTTGCCTGTTCTTCCGCTTGCTCCTCCTGGAGTGGCGCTGTTCTTCGTGTATCGCCATCTGTGGAAAGAGGGGCGGTACCTTCGTGCCCGAAGGGATCTAGAGATTCTGGAGTTCGGTAGCTCCAAGGATACCCAACAGGCTCGCCAGGCAGGACGGGCAGCCGCCATGTTCGAACTGATCTCCGGTATCTGTCTAGTGGGTGGTTTGTTCCTGAATGTCGTGTTGGCTTTGGCTGCTATGAGCTATTTCTTTCTCTAAGCACCGCACCGCACCGCGCGGCATGAGACCCCGAACGAGCTGAGAAGGCTCTCATTCGTTCAGTCGGGTCTCAGTTCATTCAGAAACTAGTCTTTACGGCGAGCAAAGTTTACCGTGACTTTGCGTCCGCGGTACTCGCTGCCGTTCAGATGCTCAATTGCCGCCTGTGCCTTTTCGGGATTGACCTCTACAAAGGAGTAGTTGTCCAGTATCTTGATCTGGCCTATGTCTGCCGTCTCGATGTTTTCAATTTCAGAGAACAGCTGGATAAGATCCTTGGGATACACTCTGCGATTCTTCCCTATTCCGATAAAAACGCTGGTCAGGCCACTTTCGGAGTTCTCGGAACCTTCCTCGCGAAATCTTTCATCAGCCGCTGCAACTGGACTCGGCGCATTATCCTGCGCACGTGCCCGCTTGTTGTCATCCTTGCGAGACTCTGCCTTACGGGAGTCCTCTCTTCGAGCACGCTTTGCTCGAGGCCGACCGTCACTGTTTTCATTCTGCAGGAGTCCATGCTTAATGATAAAGCCTGCAAAATATCCCCGTCGAAACAACGGCACGTGCTTCTTGAACAAACGTCGGTACGCATTTAACTCTTGCGGATCCTCTTCTTCTTCAATGCGCCGAAGGATGTCCTCGATGTGTTCCCGTAATGCCGCCTCATCAATAGAGTGCGTGCGTGTGTTGTCGCCCATACCTTTTCTCCCTTCGAAATCTTGTCGGCCCATCTAGAAAACCCAGAAATGGTAGTCGTAGCGCTACGCGGAGTATCCAAAACTCCAAATGCTTATGCACGCTACCATAAACGCCACGGGTCTGTGCCGACCTCCTTTTACAGTATACTGTTCAACGGCATGAAGATCACGCGTGGAACCCAAAAATGGGCCCCTTAGCTACGCGTGCGAACTGTGTACTTGACCATCATGGAAAGAAGTGGGGCGAGCCCCTAAGGGTTTCCAGCGCTGCAATCACCGCAGCGTCGTGTCAAACCGTACGCTGCGCGGGAAAGCATGGTTATTACTCGTTCAACGAATATGTATCTCTTTGCCGGGATGTAATGTAGCTTGCGCGATACCCTTTGTCAAGGTTGGTTCATCTAAGGGCTGTACATGCCGAGTATTGTAGAGAGGGAGTTTATGCAGCCGAAAACAACACATGTGAGAGTATTTCCAGAGCGCGGTCTCCGCCGAGCTCTTTGTGCGCTGCTACTGGCGGCATCGATGTTGATGTTGAGCGGTGCTTACCTGCACGCAAATGAGGCTCGTGAGTTCCGGTTTAAGTACTCGGAGGGAGAGCGCTATCGGATTCTATCGACGGTAGAGCAGGATGTCCGTATAAACGGTGTCCACTCGCATTCAGCTACTATTCTGAACCGAGCAGCGATAGAGGTGAGCGATCTTGGCGAGGACGACGCTCATATCTCGGCCGTGTATCACACCTCGGAAGAGAGTACCGGCCACGGTCAGGTGTACCGTTGGGGTGAAGAATATCCCACCGAGTTCCGCAGAGACTCAAGAGGTCGGTTCGAGATCTCACCAGAGTTTTTCATGCCGGTAGTTCGGGATGTGCCGGTTTTCCCAGATGAGCAGATTAGCCCCGGGCACCGTTGGACGCACACCGGAAGTGAGGTGCATGACTTTCGGCGCAATTTTGGACTTCAAGAAGCATTTCATTTTCCAATCGATGTTGTGTATGAGTACCTGGGCACTGCTGAACTGGACGGGCAGGAGTTCCACCGCTTCTCGGTAACATACAACGTGTTCCACCAGGCTCCACGCCAACCTCGTGTCCGAAACGCTTATCCCATGCTGATAACCGGGTTCTCAGACCAAGTCTTGTATTGGGACGATCTCCGCGGCCGGCCGCACTACTACGAAGAGATCTATACCTTTCTTGTGCATCTTACCGATGGAACGGTTGTACAGTTCAGCGGTGAGGCGGACGGTAGGGTCATAGAAAGCGAGGCACTTGACCGCCGGGCTGCTGTAGATGATATACGAAAACTCCTGGATGAGCTCAACATAGACGAGTCAAATGTGCAGGAAGATGAACGCGGGGTGACGATCACGCTTGAGAACGTTCAATTTGCCGCTGACTCGGCCGTGTTGCGTGACACAGAGCGAGCGAAGCTGGATCAACTTGCCGAAATTCTGCGACGCTACGGGGAGTACGACCTCCTGGTCACTGGGCATACCGCCCTTGCTGGCACCGAGGCTGGTCGGCTGCAGCTCTCACGTGAGCGCGCCGACTCGGTTGCCGAGTACCTTTTGGAGCTTGGAGTGCGTGAGCTTGACCAGATCCTCACTCGCGGCTTTGGTGCTGAGAGGCCCGTGGCCGACAACATGACCGAGGCCGGCCGCCGGCGCAACCGCCGGGTTGAGCTCACCATACTTGAGAACTAGAAAGCTCATGTCGATATCGTACCGAGTACGTCCGAAAGGGAGGACTCAGGGTCGATACCGGAGCACGAAGAGTTCGGGAAAAACCCCGGCCGTCTCAATCAGGGTCGAACCGCAGAGCTCAAACTCGCTTCGTGCATCAACAGACTCAAGAAAGAGATATCGGCGTTTGCCTACCAGCAGCGCCACAACCGCGTCCGGCTTCAGTACCACAGAGAACTCCTGGAGCAGGTCTCGGTAGAAGGCGCCAAACTCGGTTTTTTTTCCCATGCGAACCCCGAAAGGTGGGTTGGTGACAATACAGTCGACCGAGGCAGCCTCAACTCGGCGC
>PXEI01000450.1 GCA_003564775.1 Spirochaetaceae bacterium | reverse complement strand
GGGCCTTCTTGACCGGTGCATTTTTGTTTCGGCCACTCCTACCGAGGACGAGGTGCGACGCTCCGAGCAGGTAGTTGAGCAGATCATTCGTCCGACCGGGCTGCTTGATCCGAAACTAAGTGTACGGCCCACCGAAGGGCAAATTGAGGATCTCTACGCCGAGATTCAAAAGCGGGTAGAGAAGAATGAGCGTGTCCTGGTCACCACATTGACGAAAAAGATGTCCGAGGATCTCACCGACTTCTTGAGCGGGCTGGGTCTTAAGGTACGATATCTACATTCAGAGATCGAGACCATTGAACGGGTTGAGTTGCTTACCGATCTGCGGGCCGGTTTGTACGATGTGCTTGTTGGAATCAACTTACTCCGTGAGGGCATCGATTTGCCTGAGGTGTCGTTAGTTGCGATATTGGACGCAGACAAGATAGGATTTCTCCGTTCCGCTGTGGCGTTAATCCAGACCATTGGGAGGGCGGCGCGCAATGTCAACGGTGAGGTCATTATGTACGCAGATCGGGTTTCCGATGCCATGCGCACGGCCATTGATGAGACTGACCGTCGGCGCGACCGGCAGCTGGCGTACAATACTGAGCACAACATCACTCCGCAGTCGGTGAACAAGGCAATAGCTGACATCATTGTTCGTCGAAAGACGGAAAAACAGGCGATCGAAAAGAAAGACTTGGCAATTTTGGCCGGAAGCTACAACCTAATGCTTCCGAAAGAACGGAAGGCGTATATCAAAGAGCTTGAACGACGCATGCTTGAGCATGCAAAGAACTTGGAGTTTGAAGAGGCCGCGGTTATCCGCGATGAGATTGAGTCATTAGGCGAGGGTGGTGCGCAGAAAAAGACCACAACGCGTGAGGAAACACACAACAGCCAAGGACGTCGACATGAGTAGGGTTATACGAGTCGACCACGAGGGGCCAGTACTCTGTCGATCAGGCAAGGGTTCCTCTTCTGCATTGGTAGTGCTGTTTGTGGTGTCGGCTCTGCTCGGCGCGTGCGCGGTTTCAGACTCGGACAACGGTCTTGAGATTCCAGCAACCCCGGTTATATCGGTGCGTGCGAGTTATGCGGTAATTGAGCAGGCTTACTCACCGTTACATCAGGACGCCGAGTCCGGCTCCTCAATTCTGGCACAGATGAGGCGAGGCTCCGTGGTAGAGATAGTAGGGCGCACGGCGAATCGTGAGCAACTTGATGGGCGTTTGGAACGGTGGTATCGCGTCCGGTACGTCGAAAGTGAGGGATGGACCTTTGGTGGTTGGATCGCGGTCTTTGAGACTCGTGGTCGAGCCGAGAACTATGCAAGGACTCTTCTTCATGACTGAGACTATTATTGCGGTCTTGCCCTTTGTGCTTCCACCTATGCTTGGTGCGGTAATTGGTTACGTCACGAACGCTATCGCTATTCGTATGTTGTTTCGACCGCTGCGAGCGTATCGTGTTTTTGGCGTTCGAGTTCCGTTCACCCCTGGCATCATTCCTCGCCAACGGCACGATTTGGCCAAGAGTATTGGGAGTATGGTGTCAAAGCGCCTGCTTACCGAGGACATCATTCGGGCACAGATAAGCTCGCCAGAGGTTCGTGAGGGCGTCACGCGTGGTGTTGCTGCCTACACCGAGCGAGCTCTCCATGGAGTGCCCGCATCAGAAACTCCGGATGAGGAAGACCGAACCGCCCGCAAGCTTCGTCCAACAGTTGAACACACGGTGACGACCGTGATCCGGGGGTTTCTTTCGTCGGAGGAGCTGGCCTCTTTGGTAGGGGATTCGCTGTCACACGGCTACGACGCCTTGGGAGAGCTTCAGGTGGGCATGCTGTTGCCGGACTCTGAACAGGTGGAGGCTCTGGTAGAGGAAGGCTTACGAAAGCTCCCTGAGGCCGAGTTGTGGGAGCGGATTATCGAGACCGCCTCGGGCGCTCTTGCTCAGGAACTCCAGGCCGATAGACCGTTGGGTGAGTACCTTGGCGCCGAAGGGCCTGCGCGAATACGAGAGCTGCTTGAGCGATCCTATGACCCAATCCGAACAGCGGTACTGCAGCGCCTCGGTCGCCCGGACGCGAAACGTGAGTTGACAATTCGAGGGAAGGTGCTGCTTCGCGATATCCTGGATAAGCTGAACTCGTGGCAGCGACTGTTGGTGTCGGCAGGGCAGTATGACCGAGTGTTGAGCGAGCGAATGCCAGAAATAGTTGACGACCTGCTCGTGACACTGGAACAGGCCTCTGCGGAACACGAGAATCGGGAACTCGTTGTCGGGGCAGCGATGAACAACATCGATCTGCTTCTTGGGCGTGGTGTTGCGGACTTGTGTTATGACCTGCAGCTGAATCCCATGGAATGGTTGGTTTACCTCTTTCACACGATGGCTCGAAGTCTGAGGAGTGACGACCAGCGTCGATCACTGAGCAAGGTGCTGAGCTTGGAGATTGACCGGGTGCGAACGATTACGTTGCGGGAACTGGTCGAGGACGTCTTTGGAGTTGCACGTGATGATCTGATACGCAAACTCAGCGAGCGCCTGACTGAGTTGCTGCGAAGGGATGAGTTGCGAAACAAGATTGCCACCGGAGCGGTTGCACTTGTAGAGAGATTCCTTGCAAAGGCGAGGGGCCGTCCCCTGTATCAGTTGTTGGCGCTCGGGCCAGCGGAAAAGCAGCTTATTGATGAAGCCATTGCACGCCGAGCCTTGGCGTTGATTGAAGGTCGCTTGCCCGAGATCATCTCAGTTATGGATGTTGAGGCGTTGGTTGTGCGCAAGGTTGACGGACTGGACACCGAGAGTGTCGAGCGATTGCTGCTCATGGTAATTGCGCAGCATCTGAGATGGATCAATGTCTTTGGAGCACTCCTGGGAGCATTCATTGGTGCGTCACAGGTGATCATGTTGCAGTTCTTCTTCTGAGCTTTGTATCTGATGAGCTTGGTGTTTTAAGGGGTGCTAAAGCTCCTCGGCAACTGCGACTTCCATCTGCTCGACAAACCAGTCGTACAAGGCGTCTATGCGAACGCGCAGTCCTTCCTGGGCAAGGCCTCCAAAGCCGGACATGATAGCGGGTGTGCGCATGGCGCCGTTTGCGTAGAAGAACAGGCCGTTCTCGGTGGGTAAGATCACAAAATGTAACGAGAAAAGTTCAGGGCGAATGACAGGGACAAAACCCATGCGAATGGTAGTGAGGTTTGACATCTGAATATGAGTAGCTCCGGATTCATGAAAGTGATCGACCTTATACATGTTCCGTCCGAATCCATCGTCGTCTTGGAGGGCGTAGAGCGATGCTTCTGAGGGGATACTCCGCACGACCGGATCGGGAACTCGACGCGCAGATTGCGGGTTATTGATAGCGTAGGCTTCTTTATACAGGGTCTTGCGAGTAGTGCTGTTCTCTACTGTGTATTTAAGGCCCTCCATGGTACTAATTGCTCGTGTAAGATTGTAGAGGTGTACCGGAGAAAGTTCTTGAACCTGGGGGCTTGGAAAGAAGTACAGCGCTTCAAGCCCAAAGCTGGGGGACATTGCCTCAATTGTGCGACGGATCCGCTCGGTAGCCTCCGTGTTGGCCGCCAGGTGAGTTGTCACATTTCGGCTGTATGCATGATTAAGCGGCTCTCCAAGGAGTAGTGTGCCGATCTCTGCTGAGCTGAGTTTGGGAAACAACGCTCTCGTGTCGGTATGAGATTGTTGCGCCGAGAGCTGTGGCGGCGTGCCGAACACGTTCCCTGTGAGGAGAATGGCAATGAAGATTGCATAAAGGAAGGGGCTCATGATACATTCGAGTATACCTACTCACCGAAAGCATACGCAAGGGGAAAGATGGGACACGTGGTAGCCTTTACCGGCGGCGGAACGGGAGGACATGTTTTTCCTGGGCTCGCGGTTATAGAAGCCTTGCGCGACTACAGCATAACCGACGTGTGTTGGATTGGCTCAGCGAAAGGCGTAGAGCGTGAGATAGCCGAGTCCTGGAGCATTCCCTTTTACGCAGTTCCAGCCGGAAAGCTCAGGCGGTATTTCTCGCTACGAACCATTGTCGACGCGGTCCGTGTTCCCGCTGGGTTTCTCGTGGCCCTATATCGGTTGAAAAAGCTTTCACCTGCATTCGTCTTCTCCAAGGGTGGCTACGTCACTGTGCCGGTGATTGCCGCCGCGCGGGTTTTGCGAATACCCTGTTACACCCATGATTCGGATCTCGACCCTGGATTGGCTACGAAACTCAATAGTCGTTTGGTTGACAGAGTCCTGGTTGCCTACGAGCAGAGTAAAGACTTTTTCGGGGTAGCAATGAAGTCGAAGGTACTGGTTACCGGCAATCCGGTTCGAAAGGCAATATCTACTGGTGACAGGGCTCGAGGGCGACAGTTCTTGGGGCTTGGTTCAGAACGCCAGCCAGTTTTATTGTTTCTTGGCGGAAGCCTTGGCGCCGCCGAGATTAACGGACTGGTGGGCGGAGCTCTATCGCGCTTGTGCGAAAGGTTTTTTGTGGTGCATCAGACCGGCAAACAGGGTGATAACGTGAACGCTAAACCACAGTCTGATATCGTGAACGCCAAACCACAGCCTGCAGTTTGCGCGACACGCTACTACGCGTCCGCCTTTTTTGGGCCCGAGTACCCTGATATTCTCGCCGCCGCCGATCTGGTGGTCTGTCGAGCCGGGGCGGGTACGGTCTGGGAGCTGGCAGTCAGCGGAACGCCAGCACTTCTCATTCCGCTAGGTCTTCAAGGATCTCGCGGCGACCAGATTCGTAATGCCGAGTTATACGCTGCCTGTGGGGCCGCCAGGATTCTTCCAATTGGTGTCACCTCGGCCGACACCCTGGTTGCCGAGATCTTTGGGCTGCTTGATGATTCCATGCAACTGCCGCGCATGAGCGCCGCGGCTCGCGGTTTTGCTGGTCCGGACGCTGCGGACCTTATTGCGCGCATGATTTGTTGCGAGATATACGGTACAATTCCATGCTGCGGTGGCGATGCGGAGACCAGCGACGATGCTCCCCGCGACACACCTTTGGGCGAGGGGTAGACACACATGGAGCTGGCACCGGTTGATATTGTGTTTCTTATCATGGTGGTGTTCACCACGATTCGCGCCGGAATACGCGGCTTTGTGAAGGAGATTATGTCAGTAGCCGCCTTGTTCCTGGGAATAGGGGGAGCGGTGTTGTTTTCGGGAGTCTTGGCCGAGCATGTAGAGCAGAACTATGGCGAGTCGGTTTGGACTCAGGTAATTGCATTCTTGGCCCTGTTTCTTGTCATTTACATTGTGGTTAAGATCTTCGAAAACGCTCTCAACAGGCTGATAGAGCGAATACATCTGGACAGTCTTGACCATGCCGCGGGCTTCTTCCTGGGCGTTGCAGAAGGCCTGTTGTTGGTTTTCATTCTTCTCCTTCTTATACAGGTTCAGCCAATTGTGAGACCTGAGCTTCTCATTGCTGAGAGCGTCTTTGCGCATACACTTCTCCCTCTCTTGCCCTTTGCGGCACAATTTCTTAACTTGACGGCCGGAAATGTTTGAAAATATTCTGTCGCAAGCGCATGTAGTAGGACAACTCACCGAGGATGTTCAGCTCAACAGTCTCCCCGCTGCTCTGCTCTTTGAGGGCCCTGAGTTTAGCGGCAAACTATCGACCGCTCTCGAACTGGCACGGACTCTTGGGTGCAGGACTGAGGCGGCGCCTTGGTCCTGCCGCTGCTCGTCATGTAACGCGCACCGACTACTGCTTGAACCGCGTACCATTCTCATAGGTGACCGTTACTTCATGCAAGAGATCGTGGTGGCGGAATCGGTGCTGTTTCGCGTACGCAACGAGGCAGCTGTCTATCTGTATCAACGAGCCGTCCGGAAGCTTGCGCGTCGCTTTGACGACTTCCTGTGGGAGGGCGATGAGGCACGACTTGGAAAGGCCTCTGCGCCGCTGGGTAAGATCTCTGATGCCCTGGACGAAATGGCACCAGGCTGGGAACTGCCAGCGGATGCAGCTCTTACAAAGCTCTGTACTGGAGTTCGGGATGCTGCCAAAAAACTGTGCGAACTACTGCCTACCGACAATATTCCGGTTGATGTTGTGCGCCGGGTTTCGTCCTGGTCACGAATGACCTCTGGAGAGGAACCAAAGGTAGTCATTTTTGAGAATGCTGACCGCATGCAGGAAAGCTCACGGAATGCCTTGCTGAAAACGCTAGAGGAGCCACCCAGGAACTCCTACTTTTTGCTACTCAGCTCACATAAGCGGGCACTCATGCCCACTATACTTTCTCGGGTTCGTCCCTATCACTTTGCAGAGCGTCAGCCGGAACAAGCAGCCGAGGTGTTGCAGCGAATTTTTCGTGACGACTCTGCACCTAGTTCAAGTCTTTCCGAGTACTTCGTTCGGACAGGTTTTGCAGGTGAGGTTCCGTTGGAAAAGCTGACTGAAGAGTATCTTGATCTGGTACTTGGTCACTCGGATGAGGATGTCCGCACGGTTTTGGACCGAATAGAGAAGCAGTTAAAAACGGCCGGGGGTGTCGAATGGGCTCGTCGCTTTCTTGAGAGTCTGATCAAGCGTGTGCGCGACCTCTTTCGGGACTCTATCGGCTCAGTCGCGGCGCCAGCGCCGGAATCACACATACAGGTAGACCTATCCAGACTTGAACAATGGACGAAGACGATCGAGGCTCATCGTGAGTACATTGAACAGTATCGAATTCCCACGATTCAAGTGCTTGAAGGCCTTTACTTCGAGATGAAAGGATAGTCATTCCGTGCGAAAGTTTATCCAGCGGGCTCTTAACAAGCTCGAAAAACTCGACCGAGAGCGAATACATCAACTCATTTACGATATCGCGACCGAGAACGAGCGCCTTGAACTGGTGCTCAACTCCATGAACGACGGTGTGCTTGTTGCAGATGAGAAACACCGTTTGGTACTTCACAACAAGCCGGTTGAACGACTTCTGCCTCTCTCCTTGACGGAACCTGGCGAGGGGTTGATCTGGGAGTTGATTGCAGACCCGCATATTGCAGCATTTGTCGAGCGAACGCTCAGAGACCAGGAATCGATCATGGATCAG
>PXEI01000314.1 GCA_003564775.1 Spirochaetaceae bacterium | reverse complement strand
TGACGGCGGCGCTCCAATAACAGCCATAATTCCCCCCAATCAGGTACTCCCGGGCATGACGCGTTTAGCGTCCATAATCCGGCTCTTGCCACCAGCGGCCTTGACACCCATGAGAGCGAATGTAATAGTGAGCCCGGTATGGACACTCAGGAGCTTTACGTTACTGCCGATCTCTCAAACATTCAGTTAACCGAGGAAGAAACCTCTCGGCTTGCGCTGCAGGTAGATCAAATGGTGGCGTATTTCTCAAAAATGAGTGAGTTTGATGTGCGCGGGCTTGAACCGACCACTCATATGCAGGCGAGCCGTTCCCGCGTACGCGCGGATGAACGCCGCGACATTCCCGGAGCTCATCCGGACACACTGCTAGACGCGGCCGAGGAACTTGAAGACCGGTTCATCGTCATACCAAACGTCTTGTAAACAGGTCGTCAACGTGCTTACATTCTGGAAAAACGTACTGGAGAACTCTCCAGATGCCTACGAGAAGGCGGTTCGCGCACGCGATGCGCACATTGGTGCCTTCCTTGAGTTTGACCCCAAGCGACATCTCGGCAACGCTCCCGGTGAGGTAGCGTCGGCGGAGAAACATGCAGTATTGGCAGGGCTACCCTTTGGTGTCAAAGACAATATTGCTGTCGACGGGTTTCGACTCAGCTGTGGCTCCCGCATCCTTGAGAACTTCACCAGTCCTTATCATGCCACCGCGGTGCAGCGCCTTATGCAGGCGGGCGCCGTTCCTGTGGGTAAGACCAACCTTGACGAGTTTGGGATGGGATCCTCCACCGACAACTCGGCGCTTGGAAGCACCACCAATCCGTGGAATGAAGAGTTCGTTGTAGGTGGTTCGAGCGGTGGTTCGGCCGCTGCGGTGGCTGCCGGGCTGGTGCCGTTTGCGCTTGGTTCCGATACCGGCGGTTCGGTGCGGCAACCTGCGTCCTTTTGTGGTGTGTACGGGCTTAAACCAACCTATGGTACCGTATCGCGCTTTGGCCTGGTTGCCTACGCTTCCTCCTTAGATGTAATTGGTGCTCTTTCCTCGGATATCGAGGTACTTCAGGCCGTTTATGACGTCATCTCGGGGGCAGATGCCTTTGACCAGACATCAATGGACCCGGAGCCCATTGGCAGATCCAGTGCCGACGCATCGGCTGAGGACGTGCTTGGGTATCGGGGAAAAAACCCATGTCTCGGTGTTCTGAAACCTGATCAGCTTGAGCTGACCGCCGAGGTTTCGGAGAGCTATCAGGATTGCCTGGAAGGGTTTCGCTCACTGGGCTACGAGATTAAGGAAGTATCCTTGTCTATGCTCGAGTACGTTGCCCCGGTCTATTACACCATTGCCACTGCCGAGGCCAGTGCTAACCTGGCGCGGTATAATGGGGTGCGGTATGGCCGGAGGCCGGACTTTGCGGAGAACCCCGACGAGCTTGTGCGGTTGAGTCGGGATGAAGGTTTTGGCCCGGAAGTTAAACTGCGGATCTTGCTCGGAACCTATGTCCTGCGAAGTGGCTTTCAAGATCAGTATTACCTGCGGGCCCAAAAAATTCGCACCGCAATCCGGAAAGACTTTGAAGCCTGTTTTGGTGAGGTGGATATGATCCTTACCCCAACTTTTCCGCGGCAAGCTTTTCGGCATGGTGGTGAGGATATGAGCCCGTTTGAACAGAAACAGGCAGATAAGTTTACTGCCAGCGCCAATCTTGCGGGAGTTCCTGCATTAAGTTTTCCGGCTGGCGTACGCCAGGGTTTGCCGGTTGGAATGCAGTTGGTGGCGCCCGCATTCGGCGAAGCTCGTCTTCTTGCTGCAGCGCGGGACTACGCTACGCTTTACCAACCTGAGTTTGCTCCGGGTTATGAGCGGCCTGCGGGCGAACAGTAGGGAGCCTCATCATGTATCAGTCGTTCATTGGTTTAGAGATTCATATTCAACTTGCGACCCAGACCAAGATCTTCTGCGGCTGCAAAGCAGCCTTTGGAGATGAGCCAAACAGCAACATTTGTCCGGTCTGTATGGGCTACCCTGGCGTGCTGCCGGTTTTGAACCAGGAAGCCATGCGTATGGCCTATGTGGTTGCCCGCACCCTCAACTGCACCCTTTCGGAACGCAGCGTTTTTGAGCGCAAGAACTACTTCTACCCGGATCTTCCCAAAAACTATCAGATTAGCCAGTATGAGCATCCGCTCGGGCGCGATGGCTTTGTCGATATCGAGTTCCACAAGAAGAAACGCCGTGTTCGCATTCACGAGGTTCATCTTGAAGAAGATGCCGGAAAAATGATCCATGCCGGTGACATGTCTTTGCTCGACTACAACAGAGCCGGAACCCCACTGCTGGAAATTGTTACCGAGCCGGATCTTGAGGTCGGTGAAGAAGCCGAGGTGTTGCTGCAGCATTTTCGGCGGATGGTGCGTTACCTTGGTGTGTGTGACGGAAACATGGAAGAAGGCTCCATGCGCTGTGATGCCAATGTTTCGGTGAACCTCTCCGGAAGTGGACTTGGCAACAAGGTTGAGATTAAGAACCTGAACAGTTCGCGCTTTGTGCGAAAGGCGTTGAACTTTGAAATTTCTCGTCAGAAAGACATTCTTGAACGTGGTGGAACCGTAGTTCAGGAAACCCGCCTCTGGAATGAAAACCGCGATGTCAGTGAAGCAATGCGTACGAAAGAAAGCGCACATGACTATAGGTACTTCCCGGAGCCGGATCTGCCCCCCTTCATTACCGACGACACATTTTTGCAAGAGGTAGAAAAGGGTTTGGTAGAGCTTCCCGTTGCTCGCCGTACTCGCTTCATTGAAGACTACGGACTGTCCGAGCTCCAGGCAGAGTTTCTTGTTGATGAACGAAGCACTGCAGACTTCTTTGAACAGAGTATTTCCCTTGGGGCGGATCCCCAGTCCGCTGCCAGCTGGCTGGCATCGGACGTAAAAAAGCTGTTGAATAGGCGTGGGGAGAGCATGGGCTCCTCGGTGTTGAGCCCGGAGCGCTTTGCAGAGTTACTTCGGCTCCTTGATGAGGGGCGAATTCACGGTAAAATTGCCAAACAAGTTCTTGAAGAGGTCTTTGCCTCCGACGCTTCCCCTGCCGCAATAATAAAGGCAAAAGGCTGGGAGCAAATAACCGACCCTGCAGAGCTCTCAGCGTACATAAGCAAGGTGCTGGAAGCTCATCCAAACGCGGTTGAGCAGGTACGTGCCGGTGACGCCAAGCCGGTAGGGTTCCTGGTAGGTCAGGTCATGAAGGCGACCTCGGGAAGGGCCGAGCCGCAGCTGCTGCAAGAGCTCATTTCGTCGCATCTTGCGGTTAAGGTGATCCATGTACTGTCGTTTGGCGGCGCTATCTCTGGCGTTCGACGCGAGGACGGCCTTATTGGACCTGGCGAACTGTTTGATCTGCGAACCGAGTTTGCCGGAGATACCGGACTTCCGGCTGAGCTGCGCCTTGAAGAGATCCAATTAGTGGCGTTCTTGAGTGAGGAAATAGCCCCCGCGGACTGGGCTGTGCTTATCTCCGAGATAGCCCGCCGCATTGAAGACTCCGAGGCAGCCGGAATAGTGGTAGCTCACGGCACTGATACCTTGGCCTACACTGCGTCCTTACTGTACTGGTTTTTTGGGAAGGCGCGCATTCCTATAATTTTGACTGCCTCTTCGGTACCGAACGACTCCGAACGCGGCAGCGAGAAGCCGCGTAGTGAAGCAGTTGCCAACATCAGCGCAGCCGTGAAGCGGGCGGCCGCCGGACCAGCGGGTGTTGGTGTGGTGTACGGAGCACAAGAGTACTCACCGTTGAACCTGAAGTTTGAACGGGTTGAGGAGGGCGCAGATCGCGCCGGTGTCTTCCGCACATGGAACGAGATAGAAGACCCACGAAGCGCTGGGGGGTCACAAGCCTCCGGTGCACCGGCAAGCTTGGCCCTATCAAACCTGCCTGGCCCCATTTACCCTGCCCCTGGCGTTGAACCCACGGACCGTAAGGCGGTACAGGTGGCCCTTGAAGAGGCATTGTCGCGGTGTTTCATTGTGAAGGCTTTTCCGGGCATGCGCGGCGACCATCTCATAACCCTTATGAAGAACGGGGTGCGATACTTTGTGCTGGAACTCTACGACACCGGGACCGCAAGCGTGCGAGAAACGCCCTATTCGCTCCGGGCTGCATTGCAGTATGGCGCCGCAAACGGCGTGTCATTTTTTTGTACATCACAACAGGAAGCCATGGTTGATTTTGCCGACTATGTAACCAGCCACGAGTTGTGGCGTGAGGGCGCAGTGCCCATGGGGCGGCTCACAACAGAGTCTGCGTTTACGCGCCTCATTGTTGCCCAACTCGGTTCCGAGGACGAGTTAGAGGTGCAGCGGATCATGGAGGATCAGTAATGAGAACATTAACTCGCGATATTGCCGCCGAGTCCGGAAAGCCGGTAGAAGTAAGCGGCTGGGTACATAGAATACGTGAGCTTGGAGCTATCTCCTTTGTTCTTCTTCGGGACCGCTCCGGTATGGTGCAGTTGGTCTACGACAACAAGCCGGACTTCACGCACGAGTCGGTCATTACCGCGCGTGGAGAAGTTCGTGCCAATGAAAAAGCTCCTGGTGGATACGAGGTAGCTGTGTCGGAGACCGAGCTCCTTGCGCCAGCGGCCGCGGATCTGCCATTTCAGGTGAACGGCGACCCGGACAAGGTTGGACTGGAAGCCGTGCTGGATCATCGAGTTATTTCACTCAGAAACCCCAAGATTCGGGACATCTTTTATCTGCAGTCGAGCCTCTTGAGTTCCTTTGCCGAGTATTTGCGTGGCCAGGACTTCACCGAGATTAAGTCGAGCAAACTGATAGGGACTGGAACCGAGGGTGGTACCGGTCTCTTTGCGGTCGAGTATTTTGAGAATCGCGTCTACCTGGCCCAGTCGCCGCAGTTCTACAAACAAGCTATGGTAGCAAGTGGAATGGAACGCGTCTTTGAGATTGGTGCCGCCTACCGAGCCGAGAAACATGACACTCCACGACATCTCAACGAGTATGTGTCGCTGGATGTGGAAACCGCGTTCATAAAAGATGAGCATGATCTCATGGATCTTGAGGTTGAGATTCTGGCCCATGTGTTCAGCTGTGTGGAACGCGACTGTTCCCGCATACTTACCCAGTACAATGCCCGTGTACCCAGCGCCGAGGAAATACGGAAAACTCCACGCATTTCCCATGACGAGGCCAAGCAGATTATAAGCGACAAGCTTGGACGGCGTGTTTTCGAAATCAATCCCGAGGGTGAACGAGTTCTGTGTGACTGGGCGGTGGAAGCCCACGGGGTCGAGGCCGTTTTTGTGAACGCTTTTCCACGCAAGAAGCGACCGTTCTACGCCTATCCCGACGGGCAGAAAACCAGCAGCTTTGATTTGTTGTTTCGCGGGTTGGAGATCACTACCGGTGGGCGCCGTATTAACGAGTACGACATGCTGCTGGAGGCGCTACCCAAGTTTGGACTTACCGAGGAAGGCCTGGCTGACTATGCGCAGATTTTCCGCTACGGCTGCCCACCGCATGGTGGCTTTGCCATAGGTCTTGAGCGGCTGACGCAGAAGATTCTGGGCCTGACCAATGTGAAGGAAGCCTCACTCTTTCCGCGGGATCGCAAGCGCATTCGGCCGTAGAAGCACACCTGGCCCAAGACCGGCCTTACTCTTCCTCGACTACAAAAAGCTGGTCTATCGTGCTGACCACCCGTGGGTCTTTGTGGGGATCATGCTCGGTGGTGACCAAATAAGTGAACTTGCGTTCCTCAAATATTCGGGTCAATGTGTCGAGATATCTGCGGAACCCCTCCGAGAGTGTTGAGTCGTAGTGCAGAATGTAGAGATTTGCTGGGGCGGTGCCTTCAGGTGTCGAAACGTCTTCCCTGGCCAAACGGGCCTGCAGGGTCACACAGTCGGCCTCGGCAAACAGTACCCGGTTACAGAGCGGCAGCAAAGCTGCGGTGGCGGCCGCCTGGCTCTTTAGAACCAAGCGTATTTCATCGGCACTGTTTGGTTTCTCCCGTAAAGTCATCCAGCGTTCAAGCGCATCTGAGACACATACAGTGCTGTAGAGTCTGGTGAGCCCGCGTGCCGGATGTGAGTCGACCCCGGGCACGCCAACCTGTTGTGAGATGCAGACTACCCGTCGGGCAAAATATGGTTTAACAAGGTTCGGCAGGTATGCCCAGCTGGTGAACGGATTCTTGCGGATCTCGGTTGCCGATACCGGAAAGTTGTTGCGCCCTGGATCCACCGGAACGAACTCCGCAGCAAGCTCTGAAGCAAGCTTAAAGCCGTACTGTTCCGATGCAAAAACGTAGTCTATAGGATCAGGAATGATCTTTCGAATGAACTCCGCCCAGATTCTGTACGAGTTTGGATTGTTGCGGTTAGCTTCGGGAATCTCTTCAGTGACATGGATAATTTCCACGTCACAAAACATAGCCTGCATCCATTCGTATCGGAGCCGACCCGGAATAGGTTCATCTTTCCGAGTGCATACCAGCACCGTCAGGTGCTGCACAAACTCGCGAGCGAATCCCACAAGGTAGCGATGTCCCAAGTGGGGTGGCATGAAGCGGCCAATAATTACTCCACGTGTAGGAGCGCGCAACTTGTTGCTCATATAGTATCCACATCAAACCCTAACCCATAAACGGTACAGAGGCAAGAAGCGACTGGAAGCTGTTCCCGGAACGAATAATCACGGCTATAGTGTTATGAGGTAGTTGAAAAAAAGACGAAACGCGAGGGTGCAGATGAACAGATACATAATGGGTTTTGATATGGGTGCCACCAAGATGCTATGCGCAGTTCTGGACGAGACCTACAAGGTAGTAGTGAAGAACAAGACCAGAACCAAGGGCTCGGGCAACGATGAAATTTTCTCAACAATCTGTCGCTGCATAGATGAGTGTCTCGCGAAACTACCTGCCGACGCCCCTCACCCCAAGGGACTGGGTATTGCGTGTCCCGGTCCCATTGACGAGGAAAGTGGCGTGGTGCGCAGTGCGCCGAACGTGGGCGTGGAAGACTTTCCTTTGCGACGACTCCTGGAGGAGCGCTACGCTATGCCGGTTCGCTTAGAGAACGATGTAAACGCGGGCGTGTATGGTGAGTTCGTGGCCGGTGCAGCTCGTGGAAGGCAACAC
>PXEI01000263.1 GCA_003564775.1 Spirochaetaceae bacterium | reverse complement strand
ATGGCGGGTGAAGGTATCCTCGTCGGATCTGAGTACCTCGCCGCTGAGCGCACGTTGTTGGACTGTACGCCACTCCTGAGGTGCGCTTGGGAATACATCGTCATACTGCGTGCCAATGACCTGCTCATGAGAAATATCAAAGTCTAGCAGATAGCGTTCGCTCACGTACTGAAAGACCAGATCCTTGTCCAGGACTGCGATTGCACTCATGTCGTGGCGGAGCACCGTCTGCATAAGTCTCTGCCACCATGCAATTCCGCTATGCGCCTCATAGAGTCGAAACGCCATACGAATAGAGGCAAGGAGCACCGTGTCGCCGGAATGCTTAACCACGTATCCATACGAGCTGATCTGCTCTGCGCGCTCAACCACATCCTTTTCCGTGTGAGACGAGACAAATAGTAACGGTAGGTCATGCTGTTCAAGAATGCGTTGGGCGGCAACAGTTCCGTCTATGCCGGGGCCAAGGTCTATATCCATAAGGATAAGATCTACCTGGCTCGAGTTGCCGTCTACAAACGCTATCGCTTCTTCTCCGTTGCGGAGGTGGTGTACCTTATAACCTGCGTTCGTGAGCACTTTCGTCTCGGCAAGGGCTACTAGGGCTTCGTCCTCGACCAATAAAAGCGTTCTTCTGGTTTCATCAGCCTCATGCATGCGGACTGCTCCTCAACACCAAGCTTAGCACGCTTTTGGCGCCTATAGGAGAACATCGTCCACCTTGTAGAGCTCACCCGGGGTGAGCTCTGTTTGGGAGAGGATCTGGGCAACGGCAGCTGCCACCTGCGCTGGGGGACGCAGGAGTCCGTCTGCCTGGCGCTTGTGAAATTTCTGCACATCCGGGAAGTTGTCGGGCGATGTAGCGCGAATCTCGGCCTGCATGCTGGTGTCAATGAGGCCTGGGTTGATGTTGAGCGCGGTGAAGGGATGTGGCTGGTGCTGTTGTTCTTCTGCAACCGAACGGATAACGTTTTCAAGAGCCGCCTTTGCTCCGCAGTAAAGCGACCATCCCGCGTACCCTTTGGTAGCCGCACCTGAGGAAATGTTCACCAAGAGCTTGCGGCAGGTGTGGTTCTGAAATGCGCGAGCCGCCGCGGACAGAAAGAGCATTGCCGAGGCGATGTTGACGTGCGTGTTGGCAACAAGCTCATCCGGTTGGATTCTTGAAAGCGGGTGCATGGGGTACAGCGTAGCCGCGTTTCCGATTACATGAATTTCTTCCCATTCCTGGTGTGCCGCTTGGTCGAACTGCCGGGAGAATACTGCATGTGCCTCCTCCGGGCTGGAGAAATCGACCTCTATTGAGTTAGCGTGCGGAGCGGAACGCGAGAATTCATACACCACCCACGAGCTTTCCTCGTACCACCTGTAGAGTTCACTCCCTAGTCCACGCGAGCCGCCACTGAGTAGAAGTAGTTTCATATCCGATCTCCGTTATGTTCTGCTTGACCTGAACGTCTCTGTGTCCAATACTCTACCTCAATTCTACCGGGATGGGTACATGCACACACGTCTGACTGAAGATCTCCACCTGACCATTATTCTCTTTGTCGCCGTGCTGGCGGCCATTTTTGTGCTGCCCTTTGGAATCTTCCGGCTCATGGACGGGGACTACATTGTGGGGTTGGCCGACTTCCTGATGGTTGGAGTTACCGCAGGAGCTGCAGCCTGGGCCCTGAAGACCGGCAGCACCGAGATCAGCGGGCTTATCATCTCGGTTGTCTGTACCCTTGGGGTGCTTGTGAGCACCTTTTATCGTGGTATGGAGGGTGCGCTTTGGATATTTCCGCTTATGATGTTTGTATTCTTCTTGTCGCCGCCTAAGGCCGCCCTTACTCTTATTGGGGTCGCAATTGGGGCAATAGCGGCTCGCGAAATTGTGCTGCCAGCAAGTATCGTTGAGTCACGAATACACCTGATGAGCTTCCTGGCTACCTCAATCTCTACAGCAGTTTTTAGTTTCCTGGCGGCCAGGAGCACAAAAAGGCACAGCCGGCAGCTTATGACGTTGGCAGCAAAAGATCCCTTAACCGGGCTCAAGAATAGAAGGGGACTGGAACAGGAGCTACAGTTTGCGGCGTCTGCGCAGCAAGAGATTGGCTCTCAGTACGGGCTCATTGTCATAGATATAGACCGGTTTAAACAGACGAACGACGACCATGGACACTCCGAGGGTGACCGTATTTTGCGGGAGTTCGCCCGGCTGCTCATAGACTCAATCCGCATGAGCGACCATGCCTTTCGCTATGGTGGTGATGAGTTTGTGGTACTCATTGCGGGAACGAACTCCGCCGGGCTATCTGCAGTCTGTGACAACATTCTCTCGCGAGTGAGGGATACCATTCGCATTGGCACTATTCCGGTTACCGTGTCTATTGGCGCAGCGTTGCAGGGAGAGGACACCGATACCCACTCCTGGTTTCAGCGAGCCGACAAATGTGTATATCGAGCCAAAGACGCAGGGCGCGACCGTTACGTCATTGACTCATAGGACGAGAATCGCTCTTCTGCAAAGTGACAAGCGGCATGGTGCCCGGGGGCAACCTCCACCGTGGGGGGAACTTCAGTTGCGCACTTGGACTCGGCCCGGAAACACCGTGGATGGAAGGGGCATCCCTTGGGGGGATCCATAGGGGAGGGAACGCCACCAGGGAGGACAATTCGCTTTTTGTTGCGCGTTGTGTCCGGGTCGGGGATGGGTGTCGCTGAGATAAGCGCCTCGGTATATGGGTGGACTTTGGCGTCGAACACCTCTGCTACCGGGCCGGACTCAACAACCTTGCCAAGGTACATCACTGCAACGCGGTCCGCTATTGAGCGAACAACAGACAGCTCATGACTAATAAACAGGAAAGCAACCCCTTTCTCTTTCTGAAGGGTGTCCAGCAAATTGAGCACCTGCGCCTTGACCGAGACGTCAAGCGATGAGACTGGCTCGTCGGCAACAATGAGGTCCGGGTTCGTTGAGAGTGCACGCGCAATGCCTATTCGTTGCCGTTGTCCTCCTGACAGCTCGTTAGGGTACTTGGCAAGGAATACTTCCGCTGGTCTAAGGCCAACCTCGCTCAGTAAGGCCCGCGCGCGTTCCTCGGCGTCCTGGGCTTTGTTGCGGGGAATGGTGCCGGAGGAGAACATTGCGGCAGTGAGAATGTGTCGGATTGTTTTACGTGGGTTGAGTGATGAATGACTGTCCTGAAAAACAACCTGAACACCTTGACGGTAGAGCTTCCAGTCAGCCGCGGAGTAGCCTGCAAGGTCTTTCCCGCGGTAGAAGATGCTGCCTGCGGTAGGCTGCTCAAGATTCAAAATGAGTCTGCCCGTTGTGGACTTTCCACACCCACTCTCACCAACAAGTGCCAGTGTTTCGCCTTTACGAACGTAGAGAGAAACTCCGTCCACTGCATACAGGTTTTGTTTTTTCTTAAAGAGCGAGCGACCGACCTCGAAATACTTGGCAAGGTCATGAATCTCCAGCAGGGTAGTTTCAGCCATGTGAGTGCTCCGCGTCGTGTAACCAACAGGCTGCCTGCAGCCCGTCTACCTCATAAAAGCCGGGCTGCTGCAACCGGCATATCTCCATGGTGTGGGGACAGCGGTCGTGAAAGCGGCAACCCGATGGAATTTCGGTGAGCCCGGGAATGCTCCCTTGAATTGCTACCCGTATTTCGTGCGTCCCGACCGACTGCACCGAGCTTGCCCCTTGAAGCAAACCTTGGGTATATGGGTGCGATGGCGATTTGAAGATCTTGTGCACGGTACCATGTTCGACAATCTGTCCAACGTACATGACATAGACCAGGTCACAGATCTCGGCGACTATGCCCAGGTCATGGGTAATGAGCAAAATGGAAAGGTTGCGTTCTTTCTGTATGCTTTTGAGTAGCTCGAGAATCTGGGCCTGTACCGTTACATCGAGCGCAGTTGTTGGTTCATCTGCAACGATAAGTGGCGGGTCACAGACCAATGCCGAGGCAATACCGACACGTTGCAACATTCCGCCTGAGAGCTCGTGAGGATAACGAGAGAACACCTCGGCAGATAACCCAACCTCATCCAGTACCGATAACACCTTAGCCTTGGCGTTCTCGTGCCGACCATGAGTGAGCAGTTGCTCCATGAGTTGCTTGCCTATAGTAATGACCGGATTAAAGGACAACGCGTAGTCCTGAAAGACCATGCCAACCTTGTTGCCACGGATCTTGACCCGTTCATTCTCGCGCACCTTGACCATGTCAACACCGTCGAGCACGATAGACCCGGAATGAATGGAAGCTGCCGCGGTTGGAAAAAGATTCAAGACCGAGTAGGCGGTCATGGATTTTCCGCTTCCGCTTTCACCAACAAGTCCTACGACCTGTCCACGTGGGACAACCAGGCGTTCTATTTCCACAGGACGGAGTGAACGTCCGGGTACACGAATTTCCGTAATAAGATCCCGGATTTCCAGAATCGGCTCCAACTGTGTTGTGGAATCTGCCTTTGTCTGTATGTTGGGGTTCACGTGCTGCCCCCTTCTATCTGCATTCGTGGGTTTGCCGCCTCATTGAGCCCGTCCCCAACCAGGTTAAAGCCCAGAACGGTGACCGCAATCGCGCTTCCCGGAAAGACAGACATCCACCATGCGGTGCGTATATGTGACTGTGCGCGACTCAGCATACCTCCCCAGCTACGCAGGTTGGGGTCGCCGAGGCCAAAGAATCCAAGACTGGCCTCAAGGAGAATGGCGGTGGCAACGTCGAGCGTGGCAACGACAATAACTGGCGGAATGATATTTGGAAGAATCTCCACAAAAATCAACCTGAGGTGGCTCATGCCCGAGACCCGCCCGCTGTCAACATAAGGGAGGTTCCGGTGTGAGAGAAACTCACTGCGGACAAGCCGCGCGGCCCCCGGCCAGCTGAGTACTCCAATGACCAGAATTAGGCGGTCAAGCCCTGAACCAAAAAACGCAACGACAATCAGCGCCAGGACAAAGCGCGGTATGGTCATGAACAGCTCGGTGAAGCGCATGAGAAACGCATCTGTCTTACCACCGAAGTAGCCGCTCATGGAACCAATAAGAATTCCAATAAAGGTCGATGTCGCCGCGGCTGCAAGGCCGACAAACAACGACACCCGCGTTCCGTAAATCACCCCGCTCAGCACACAGCGGCCAAGGTTGTCGGTACCCAATGGGTAACGCGCATCGGCGCCCGGTGATAAAAACCGGTCACGCGAAACTGCGTGCGGATTATTGGGCGCAATCTGCGGCGCCAGAACAGCGACAGTCACCAGCGCCAGGACGAGGAGTAAGCCAAACATTGCAAAGTGTTTGCGCCGGAAGTAGTAGGCTATGCGGCGGAGCTCAGTCATACTTGATCCTTGGGTCGATAAAGGCATACACGATATCTGTAATGAGGTTTACAATTATTACCGCAATCGAGACCATGAGGAGTATACCCAGCAGTGTAGGGTAGTCTCGTGCTCCTATGGATTCGTACATCAGGCGGCCTACACCGGGCCACCCGAACACCGTTTCCACAAGTGCCGAGCCAGCGACTATAAAGGTGAAGTGATATCCAATGATGGTAATAATGGGAGTTGCTGCCGCCCGCAGACCATGGTTCCAAAGTATGCGGGTTGCCGGAATTCCGCGGGTACGGGCTGCAACCACGTAGTCGGAGTTAAGCGTTTCAATGAGACTGGACCGGGTAAGCCTGGTTGTGAGTGCGATGTACCTCAGTGAGAGTGCCAGCACAGGCAGGATCATGTGGCGCGCCATGTCGCCGTACAATGCAAGGCCTTCATACGCTATTCGGGTACTCCGGAGGCCGGAGGACGGCAACCAGCCAAGTCTCACCGCAAAAAGGAGGATCAGAAGCTGGCCGGACCAGAATACCGGAATAGAGTAGCCGACGGTGGCAAAACCAACCGCAAACTTGTCTAACGGCGAGTCCTTCCATTTTGCCGCCATAATGCCCAGGCCAAGCCCTACCGCAGTGGCAAACACAATTGTCGTTATCATGAGGACAAGAGTGCGGCCGAGACGAGCGAGCACCAACTCGAGCACCGGAACCCTGTAGTTGAACGAGAACCCTAACTCACCCTGGAGCACGTTACCTATGTAGGTGAGCAGTCGTACCCCCAGACTTTGGTCCAGCCCAAACTGCTCCCGAACCGTTTCTATGTACTCGGCAGGCGCGGGGAAGTCGCCTATCAGCGCCGTTACCGGATCTCCTGGGGCCAGGTTGATGAGCAAAAAGTTGATAACAATAATTCCAAGAATAAGCGGCAACGACTGGACAATGCGCATTGCTGCATACCGCCACAGACTCATGCCCGCACCACTTCCCGACACTCTGATTTCCTTATACGTTTGTTGGATTGGCCGGTCGCATGCGCGACCGGCCATAAGGTATTACAGCGGCGCGGGGCTTAGTCTGCCCAGCGTGCTCGGCCTATTTTGTCGCGAACGTCCAGCGACTCACGAAGACCGGTAAGATCTCTGTTGTTGGCCTCGACCGACATCTCCTCAAACAGAGGGAACAAGGGCAGATCTTCCGCCAAAATAGCGTTGGCCTGGCGGTACAACTCACCGCGGCGACCAAGATCAACCGTGATTGCCGCCTCGGCAAGAAGCTCGTCAACCTGGGCGTTAGAGTAACCTGTTGCACTCACAAAGGGCGTCCCAAAGGCCTGGGTAATGTAGATTCGGTGGTAGCCAATTGATGGATCGCCACCGGATGTGAATGACTGCATGGAAAGATCGTAGTTGCGCTGCATGTAGACCGACTCAATCATCACCGAGCGCTCCTGCGGCTGCAGGTTGAGCGTTACACCAATGTTACTCAGCCCGTCGCGCATGATATCAACAGCGTCGGCAAAAGCAGGGCGGCCGGAGTCGTACACAATGGTCAGCTCAAACTCGCCAACCCCTGCTTCGTCAAGCAGTGCCTGTGCACGGCTGATGTCGTAGGGATACAGATTGCTCAGGTCAAAACTCTCGTCATAGAGGTACGGAAAGGCAGCTCCCATAGGGCCAATTTCGGTATTTCCCAGCCCCTCCATTGCAAGATCTACAATGAGGTCGCGGTCAATGGCATGCATAATGGCTTGTCGAACAAGCGGATTATCCAGGGGCTCGCTCTCATTGTTTACAAAGAGAAAATGGAGTGCCGGGATACGGACTCCTTGCCAGACCTCGACGTTCGGGTCGGCACGCAACTGACCAAGACCT
>PXEI01000415.1 GCA_003564775.1 Spirochaetaceae bacterium | reverse complement strand
ATTTCGGCGACCTCGCCGATTGAGTACTCGCGCATTTATTTTCGCTTTTGCTCCCGCAACTCAAGCCGTATCGGCACCGAACTGAGGCCGAACTCCTTTCGTATGCAGTTCATAAGATACCGACGATAGTGTTCCGGAAAGCCGCGGGTGCGGTTCACAAACGCAACAAAGAGTATGGGCGATGTCTCAGGCTGTGTCATGTACCGAATTTTTACCGGACGCCGCTGAACCAAGGGCGGTGGGTTGGACTCGACCCAACGCTTAAGCGCAGAGTTGAGGCGCCCGGTGTCCACATGGAACTGCTGCTGTCTGTGAACCTTGAGTACTGTCTTGAGCAACTCGTCTATACCGCGTTTTTCAATAACCGACAACGGAACAATTGGTGCAAACTCCAGAATTGGAAACACGAACCGCACCCTGTCAATCATGGCCTGTTCCAGGTTGCTCACAGGTGTCAGCAGATCCCATTTGTTCAGCGCCAGGATAACTGCACACCCGCGGTCAATAACCAACGAGGCCAGGCGTTTATCCTGTTCGGCGACATTGTCTACTGCGTCGATCATGAGCACTACGACATCGGCCTGTTCAGCAGCCTGAATAGACCTGTTCACCGAGTAGTACTCTACGTCGTCATGAACCTTGCTCTTTCGGCGAATACCTGCGGTGTCCAGCAACTGAATGTGCACACCCCGGTGAATGAACTCCGACTCAATGACATCGCGTGTTGTGCCGGGTATATTCGAGACGAGTGAAAAATCGCCACCGGTGAGCAGGTTCGCCAAGGTCGACTTTCCGGTATTTGGTCGCCCAATGAGTGCCAGCTTAAGTGGTTCGGCCTCTACTCGCTTCTTCTCTGCCGCGGCTTCCGCAGCCACTGCTTGCGCGGCATCTGCCTCAATCTCAGCTTCGTCCCTGCTCTCGTACCCATCCTGGGCATTGGAGAGTTCGGGCTCAACCGTTGGCTCAGGCTCCGGCAATGGGCAGCGCAGCGCCAACACCTCTAGAACGGCGTCCTCAAGCTCCTCGCGTCCAAGTCCGTGAGCCGCAGACACCCCAACAACCCGGGCGAATCCGTACTCATAGAACGCCGCTACAAGGTTCTCACGATCGGGGTTATCTATTTTGTTAACCACCAGCACCGTTCTATCTGCAACCTGCCGCAGCTTGTCTACGAAGTCCTCATCCTCACCGGTGGTCTCTGTTCCGTCCATTACCAGAATTACGACATCGGCATCGGCCACGGTTCGGAGACTGCGCTCGGCAACCAGGATATCCATCTCGTTTTCGCCAATTCCAACCCCCCCGGTATCAACCATTCGTACCGGCCGATCCCCAATGGTGGCTTCGGCCGAAACCGGGTCACGAGTAACACCGGGCATGGCGTCGGTAATTGCGCGACGGCGCCCCACCATGCGGTTAAAAAGAGTAGACTTGCCGACATTCGGTCGTCCAGCCACAACAACTATTGGTAACTTAGCTTTCATAGAGCTTGAGCTCAAAATTTTTCTCCATATACTGCGCAACGAACTCGTCAATTTCAACGTAGGACTTCATTTCAAGGATGCTTCCGACCAGTTCTTCCGCCTCCGCCATCGACACAGATCTAATAATGCGTTTGACCTCGGGTATACCCACCGCCCCCATACTGAACTCATCCAGCCCCAAGCCCAGGAGAACCACCGTCGACATAGGATCGCCAGCCATCTCACCGCACATTCCTACCGATAACCCTTTAGCATGCGCGTCGTCAATGATCAGCTTTAACATGCGCAGAACGCCCGGATGAAACGGTTCATACAAATACGCAATTTTCTCGTTTCCACGGTCAACCGCCAAGGTGTACTGAATGAGGTCGTTGGTACCTATAGAGAAAAAGTCCGACTTACGGGCAAGGATATCGGCAGTCATGGCTGCCGAAGGTACCTCAATCATGATTCCTACCGGTAGATCCTCGCGGAATGTCACTTTCTCACGCTTTAGATCGGACTTCACCGACTCAACCATCTCAAGTGCCTGAGTCAGCTCCTCAATTCCGGAGATCATAGGAAACATGATCCGCAGTTCACCGTACACCGAGGCACGGTACAAAGCCCGAAGCTGGGTGCGAAACAGCTCCGGCATTGACAGACACAACCGTATTGCACGCCAGCCAAGTATCGGATTGTCGTCGTCATTTTCGCCCAGACTGCGCGCTATCTTGTCCGCGCCGAGGTCAAGCGTACGAATGGTTACCGGCTTGTTCTCCATGGATTTGAGCACCGTTGAGTAGGCGGCGAACTGTTCTTCTTCATCCGGAAGCGGGCCCGGACGCATGAAAAGAAACTCGGACCGGTAGAGCCCAACTCCATCTGCACCGTGAGAGAGTACAGCCTCGACCTCTTCCGGCACCTCTATGTTTGCCTTGAGTTGGATGAGTTTGCCATCACGCGTCTCGGCAGGCAGGTCGTTCAGCCCCATGAGTTGGACTTCACGCCGCTGCCACTCACTCTGCAGCCGCTCGTATCGTTCACGCAGCTGAGTGGTAGGCTTAGTCACCACCCGGCCACGATTACCGTCCACAATGAGTTCCTCACCGGTCCGTACCAGGGAGCTGATATTGGAAAGCCCGAGAACAGCAGGGATCTCAAAAGAACGCGCCAGAATTGCGGTATGCGAAGTCTTACCACCAGCATCGAGTACAATTCCACGAATCATACGCTTGTTCATAGCAATGGCGTCCGAAGGCAACAAATCATGCGCCACCAGAATGACCTCGCTACTCAGGTCAGCCAGCGATATTCGCTCTCGAAACATAAGATGATCCAGAAGCCGCTTAGCTACATCGTGTATATCTACGCTTCGGTCTCTCAGGTACTCGTCGTCGCTTCTCGCAAGTTTTGATGCCAGTTTTTGCGCATTTCTTCTGAGCACCCACTCCACATTGAAGCGACTCTGTTCAACCTGACTACGAATCTCGCCAATGAAGGACTCGTCCTGCAGCATAAGCAGATGTGAATCAAGAAACTTCGGTGCGTCGGAGCTGTGCGAGGCGGAACCTGATTGGATGTTCTCCAGTTCTTCGACGGCGCGTTCGATAGCGGAGCCAAGTCGTTCGAACTCACCTTCCAGATCATGCTTCTGAACTCGATAACGAGGAATGTTGGGTGTTTCGTCCAGGTACAAAAAGGCCTTCCCTATTGCAATTCCGGGCGAGACCGATATTCCGTTGAGCTCCTGCATAATGGTGCAACTATATTGCACAACAAAGGTATTCACAACCCTGTTGTGCTTCTTGATCTGCGGCCACTATCGGCCGATACATAGAGTGTTATGACTCGAAAGAAAACAAAGCGCAGCAGCGGATTTGGTGTGTTGTTCTGGATGGCCTTTATCCTTTTTGTTGTGGCCCTCTATCTGCACAACCGAAGTGATATACAACAGGTACTCGAGAACACCGGCCTGGTCGAAACCCTGAGCGAGCGATTGCGCTCAACCGATGAAGAGGTGCCAGACCCGCAAGGCAGCTCCGAGACCGACACGGACGCCGTTGAGGGGCAAGCGCAGCAGACCCCAGCTCCAACTCGCGAAACTCCGCAAATAGAGCTCATCCCAGATGAGCAGTTAAGCCAGGACTTGACGCCAGATCGTGACCCTGCTGACAGTGGTTCCACCAGCCGCGAGGATGAAGCGGCCACCGATGATCCGGCGTCAGTTGCAGACGGTAGCTCCGGCACTGAACCGGAATCCACCCCTGAATCAGATCCGCCTGCGACTTCGCCTACCCGCAGTCGTGACTTTCCACTTTATTTCATTCGCGTGACCGACTCGGGCACTATTTACCCGGACCGCGTAGTACGCGAGGTCGCGTTTGTAGATGCCCCGTTAACCGCAATGCTCCACGTGCTCATTCGCGGACCTAACGCACAAGAGATTGAACGAGGCCTCCACCATCTCATTCCCAAGGAAACCAGGCTTATTTCGGCGTCGGTTCGAGGTGGCGTAGCGTATCTGAATTTTAACGAGGCCTTTCAGTTCAACCCCTTGGGGGTAGAGGGCTACATGGCTCAGCTGAAGCAGATTGTCTACTCCACAACCGAGTTTCCAACGGTCAATGCGGTTCAGATCCTTATTGAGGGGCAGGAACGCGAGTTTCTGGGTGGAGACGGCGTGTACATTGGAAGGCCACTCCGCCGCGACTCGTTCGGCTAGTCACAAAACTCCCAGTACTTCTCGGAGCCTCGTTTCGACCGACGGCAGCTTCCGCGCTGGTGTACGTTCCAAGAGCAAAAACAGCTCTTGATTTCCGCTGCGGCCCTTGATGGGTGACACGCAAACGCCGCTGGTATAGGCTTCCTCGTTCTCGAGGGCAGCTACGGTGCCGACCGCAATCATAAGTACCTCATTGAGGTCTGTCACCACACCGTCAAAATGGCCCTCGTCAGAACGCGACTCGTTCGAAACCGCCCTGTCCCCGCTCATGTTCCTATGGTTCAGAGCAACCTGGCCCTCACGTTCAAACTGCGGCTTCAGCAAGGCCACAAGTACCCCTCGCGTGGTCAAGGACAGCAGATGTCCTGCGACCCCGCATAAAGAGCGGAAGGACAGGTCTGCAACAGCAAAATCTGCCGGCGGGACAAGTTCGGTAACACTTTTTATGTTCACCCGTTCGTGCACGCACACTCGGGGGTCGCTACGCAACTCATAGGCTAACTGATTGTAGCCGACGTCCACGGCGTGAACGCACTCGGCGCCATGACGCAGGAGACAGTCGGTAAACCCGCCGGTGGACGCGCCAGCATCTAGAACACAGCATCCAGCGGGGTCTACAGCAAACGCTTGTAGCGCGGCTTCAAGCTTTTCTCCACCTCGAGAAACGTAACGCCCTCCGGTCGCGGTCGCGGTCGCGGATGCGCCCTTAAGCTGGTTCACGCTGAGCACTGCATCAGCGGAACCAAGCGTGATGTGTACATCGCTCTTAAGTGATTGTTTGGGATTGCGTTCGCGAGTGCCGTTGACGTAGACATCGCCGCAGAGGATCGCTGCATAGAGTCGTTCGGACTCCAGGTCTGGAAACCGTTCACGACACAACTCCAGCAAGGTGTGCCGTTTTTTACCCCGGCCTCCGGCCTGCGAACCCTTTACGCCCTTTGAACGGTCAAACCCAGAAGCTTTTGAACTCACACCAGTGAGTCCTCCTGTATACGTTCAATTTCCAGGGCCTTTCCAGTAACCGGGTCAAGACTCAGTACAAGACCATGAATGCGTGCTGTTGCATCTGAAACTTCGTTCTTGAGCGGAAGCTGGGTCAAGGATCGTCGCACACTGACGTCGGACTTGAACCCAATCACACTATCATGAGGGCCACATGCGCCGATGTCGGTGAGAAATGCCGTGCCGCCGGGGAGGATGCGTTCATCGGTCGTCTGTACGTGGGTGTGGGTGCCAAAGATGAGGCTGACTTCACCGTCAAGATATGCGCCGAGTGCTTCCTTTTCTTCGGTTGCCTCGGCGTGAAAGTCGAGTATGAATATCTTGGCCTTGCTTTTGATTTTTCGTATCAGGTCTCGTGCAGTTCGGAAGGGGCAGTCGATAACCGGCATTCGCACGCGTCCCTGAAGATTAAGAACCGCAACCGAGACTCCACGAACATCCAGCACACAAAAGCCGTGCCCCGGGTTGGCCCCGGGATAATTTGCGGGTCTAAGAATGCGGTCTTCCCGGTCAAGGTAAGACATAACACTCTTTTGTTGCCACACATGGTTGCCGGTAGTAATGACGTCGGCGCCAGCAGCAAAAAGCCGCTGTGCGGTTGCTTCATCTATTCCGAAACCTTCAACCGCGTTCTCACCATTGACAATAACCATGTCCGCGTTGTGTCGGCGCTTTAGCCCGGCACACGCCGCGACCACGGCACGCTGGCCCGCGGATCCAATTACGTCTCCGAGGGCCAGAACCTTGAACTTTCGTGATCCCACTTTAGCGCGCGTACTCGACAATCCGCGTCTCACGGATCATCGTAACCTTAATACGACCTGGATAACGGAGGTTTGCCTCAATCTTCTTGGCAATGGCCTTGGCAATTTCCTTCGCACCTGCGTCGCTAACGGTCTCATGATCTACCATGATCCGTAGTTCCCGCCCTGCTTGTATGGCATAGGCTTTCTCAACGCCGTCAAAATCTTCTGCGATACTTTCCAGATTCTCTAAACGCTTGATGTAGTTGTCTAAGGTTTCACGCCGGGCCCCAGGCCTCGAGGCCGAGAGCGCATCTGCGATCTGAACGATAACCGACTCAGGACAGCTATGAGGCACATCGCCGTGATGGGCTGCAATACCGTTGATTACACGCTCGTCCTCTTCCATGCGTCGCGCCAGTTCAACACCAAGTTCAACATGATTGCTGTCGGTGTCGGTCTCGATTCCCTTACCGATATCATGCAGGAGACCGCTACGTTTGGCCAACTCGCGGTCTGCACCAACCTCTGCGGCAATCATACCGGCAAAGACCGCTACTTCCTTGCTATGTGCAAGAACATTCTGTCCATAGCTGGTTCTGAAATGAAGGCGCCCAATTCCCCGAATCCCTTCCGGTTTCATATGGTGAATTCCAAGGTCAAAGAGTACTTTCTCACCTTCTTCATAGATGATCTGCCCGATCTCCTGAGTAACCTTTTGCACCACTTCCTCAATACGAGTTGGATGTATTCGGCCGTCAGAGATAAGACGCTCCAGCGATCTGCGAGCAATCTCTTTTCGTACTGGATCAAAACACGACACAACAACAGCTTCAGGGGTGTCGTCGATGATAATATCCACACCGGTGAGCGTCTCGAGTGTACGGATATTCCGTCCCTCGCGACCAATGATGCGGCCTTTCATCTCGTCATTCGGCAGGCTAACCGAGGTCACGGTGAACTCGGCGTTTACCTCGGAGGCTATTCGTTGAATAGTGCTCACAAGAATTTCACGCGCTTCGCGTTCGGCGGTGAGATTTGCTTCTTGCTCAATCTTGTTCAGCAGACCTTGTGCGTCGTGCCGAGCCTCATCCTCCAGCGAACTCATGATAATTCGCTTAGCTTCGTCGGCACTCAGACCGGAGACACGCTCCAGCTCGGCCTTAAGTATCTCTTCTTGATTCTCCAGCGCTAACTCGCGCTCAGTTATCTTCCCCTCTCGGTCCAGAAACCTCTGCTGTTGAGTCTCAACATAGGCCGTCTTCTTATCTAGGCTTTCTTCCTTCTGGAGCACACGCTTTTCAT
>PXEI01000033.1 GCA_003564775.1 Spirochaetaceae bacterium | reverse complement strand
TGGGCCGGATGGCGTCCGGTTCAAAAGGGCATTTTTCTGGCCGTTATTGCGGTAACAGTTCTAGGGCTTGTACTACTTATGCGCTTCAGTGCGCAGCCGAGTATGGTTCCGGTTCTGACTCGGCCGGTGCGCGACGAAGTTGCTCTAGACCGCATTGCTTCCCGCCTTGACCAGGAGAATATTGACTATCGCATCTCTGCCGACAACGTAGTGATGGTGCCCGATAGTGGTGCAGCTCAACGGGCCAGGGCCATTCTGGCGCGTGAGGACCTTATTCCTCAGGAGACCGACCCGTGGGAGCTCTTCGACATCGATCGGTGGACTCAAACCGACTTTGAACGAAATGTGAACCTGCGACGCTCAATTACCCGGCAACTGGAACAACATATCACCGCACTCGAGGATGTTGACTCGGCTAGTGTTACCTTGGTATTGCCGGAACGCGAACTCTTCAGTGAGGATCAGAACCCGGTGACCGCCTCGGTCATTATTACTCCCAAACCAGGTTCTGACATTCGGGATAGTCGTGCCAAAATTGAGGGCATTGAGAAACTCATTCGTTTTGCGGTGGAGGGTCTACAAGCGGAGCACATCACCATTACTGACCTGCGTGGTGTGGTACTGAACGACTTTGATCGGATGCAGGAATTCGACCGGCTTGAGCTTACTCGGCGAGAACTCCAGTTGATAAGGAGTCAGGAGCAGGCGTATCGCAACTCCATTCTTCAGGCGCTTACGGGTATGTATGGCGAAGACCGTGTTCGGGTCATTAATGTGAATGTCGACATGGATCTGGGAAAACGGACGCAAGAGACGCAGGAGCATTTCCCAATAATCCCCCGGCCGAACAACCCGGCAACGCCTTTTGACGACTCCGAGTTTGTGTTGTCCATTCCAAGATCGGTTGAGACAGTGCGTGAAGACTACGAAGGAACCGGGTTCAACCCGCAGGGTCCTCCGGGGCAAGAGGGGCAGACTCCTCCAGCTTACCGAGATCTTGAAGGTCTGGTAGGTCGATGGTCGAGTTCCGAGGATCGCAGCAACTTTGAGATAAACACGCGTAGCATGGTCGAGGAAGGTAGTCCCGAGGTCAAGCGGATTACCGCCAGTGTTGCAATCGACGGTGTGTGGTCAAGAGTTTATGACGACCGCGGTAACGTGATGATGAATCCAGACGGCAGCATTAACCGCGAGTACGCGGCAATAAGCCAGGAGAACCTGGCGGTTGCGCGTGATCTTGTTGAGCACGCTGTTGGATACCGCCAGGACCGGGGTGACTCCGTTACGGTGCAACACGTGCAGTTTGACCGATCCAGTCTCTTTGAGGAAGAGGACGCGGCATATCGCCGACAACGACAGATACAGCTATTAGTGCTCTACGTCTTGATTGGTGTCGCGGTACTTCTGGTATCATTTATAGCGTTCCGGCTCATCTCACGCGAGCTCGAGCGCCGTCGACGCCTGCGCGAGGAAGAGCTTGCACGGCAACACCAGGCCATGCGGGAGGCTGCACTGCGGAGTGCCGAGGAAGAAGGCACCGACGTGGAGATGTCGGTCGAGGAGCGGGCTCGTATGGAGCTACAGGAGACTGCTATCAACATGGCTCGCTAGCATCCCGAGGATGTGGCGCAGCTCGTGCGCACGTGGTTGCAGGAGGAATAGGATATGGCCAAGGGAACCCAACCAGCTGGCGGCGGTGGAGCCGCTGGCACACAAAAGAAATCCTCAGGCCACAAGAAGGAGCTCACCGGCCGTCAGAAGGCTGCGATATTCCTGGTGACTCTTGGGAGCGAAATCTCGTCCGAGATCTTCAAGCATCTGCGTGAGGACGAGATTGAGACGCTTACTTTTGAGATAGCTCGCCTTGATAGCGTCAACTCCGAGGATCGCGACCGTGTCTTGCAGGAGTTCCAGGAACTGATGATGGCGCAGGACTTCATCACGTCTGGTGGTATTGAGTATGCGCGAGAGCTTTTGGAAAAATCACTGGGGTCCCAGAAGGCTGTCGATATCATCAATCGTCTGACCTCAAGTCTGCAGGTGCGGCCATTCGACTTTATTCGGCGTACCGACCCGACACATCTGTTGAACTTCATCCAGCAGGAACACCCCCAGACCATCGCGCTCATTCTGGCGTATCTGGAACCTGCGAAGGCATCGATCATACTTTCGAGCCTCCCGCATGAAATCCAGTCCGATGTCGCCAAGCGAATAGCGATAATGGACCGCACCTCACCGGAGGTCTTGCGCGAGGTTGAACGGGTGCTGGAGAAAAAGCTGTCCACGCTTTCCAGTGAAGACTATACCGCGGCCGGTGGTGTTGAGAGTATTGTCGAGATTCTCAACCTCGTGGATCGTTCTACCGAGAAATCGATCATCGAAAACCTTGAGGAAGAGGACCCAGAACTTGCCGAAGATATTAAGAAGCGCATGTTCGTTTTCGAGGACATTGTTATGCTCGACGATCGTGCAATACAAAAGGTCATGCGGGAGGTCGATACCTCGGAGCTTGCAAAGGCGCTCAAGTCGGTGGATACCGAGGTTCAGGACAAGATCTTCCGCAACATGTCCAAGCGGGCAGCTACGTTGCTTAAGGAAGACATGGAGTACATGGGCCCAATTCGTATGAAGGATGTTGAGGAGAGTCAGCAGAAGATCGTTTCTATCATTCGTAAGCTTGAGGAGCAAGGAGAGATTGTTGTTGCTCGTGCAGGTGAAGACGAGTTGGTTGTTTAGGAGTAGCTCGTGGCCAAGAATGTGTTTCGCGCCGTAGAGGTGCAGCTAAGCGGTGAGAGTGTACAAATTGCAGCTCCCGAGCGGGCAAAGCCGCTAACGAGTTTTGTTGAGGAACTTGAGCCCGAGGAGTATACCGGACCAACCGCGGACGACCTGCGGCGTGAGGCTGAAGCCTTCAAGCAGAACTGGGAACGGGAAAAGGAAGGCATGGTCGCCGAGGCTGAGGCCGAGGCGGAGCGGATTGTGAAGGAAGCGGAGAATACCGCGTTTGAGGAAATTCGCAAAAAGACCGAACAGGCACAACAGGCCAAGAAAGATGCGGAACTAGAAGCCGAGCGAGTAGTGGCAGAGGCCGAGGAGCGTGCGGCAAAAATCATTGCCGATGCTGAGTCCAAGTCCGGTCAACTGGAAAGCGACGCATATGAGAAAGGCAAGAAAGAGGGCCTCGATGCCGGATGGCGAGACGGTAAGGCAGAAGCAGACCGTGTTATTGAACGCTTGCACATTATTCTGAACAAGGCCATTGAGCGACGGCATCAGGTTATTGAGGAGAGCGAGGCGCAGATTGTCGAACTCGTTATCTCTATGGCTCGAAAAGTAGTCAAGGCAATTACCGAAAGCCAGAAGAACGTGGTGTTGAACAACGTCGTTCAGGCTCTTGCCAAACTACGGGCCAAGAGCGATATCGTGATTCGCGTGAATCTGGAGGACTTGAGTACGACAACCGAGCACGCAAAAGAGATCATGGAGCGCATTGAGCGGGTAAACAACGTTACTGTTGCTGAGGACAGCACGGTTGACCGGGGCGGATGCATAATTGAAACCGATTTCGGTGAGATAGATGCACGCATTTCTTCGCAGTTGCGTGAGATAGAGGAACGCATTCGAGAGATCTCGCCTATACGCAGTTCACCAAAGCAGGAATGATGTCGGAGCCACCCGGGATACCGTGTTGTAAGGTTCCTGGGTGAGCGACCAAGGGGAAGGAGGGGCCCTTTGAGTATATTTGACAAGTACAGTGCGGTTGTTGATCGTATTGATCCCATAAAACAGATTGGGCGGGTCTCCCGCGTTCAAGGTCTCCTCATTGAAAGCGTCGGGCCCCAGGCCTTTGTGGGGGAGCTGTGTCGCATTGTCCTGCCCGATCAGACGGTTGAGGCGGAAGTCGTAGGACTGCGAGGAAATACGGTGCAACTTATGCCGTTCACCGAGGTGGCGGGTATAGAGATAGGCCGGCCGGTAGTAGGTACCGGGGATAGACTCATGGTACCGGTTTCAGATGAGCTTTTGGGCCGTGTGGTTGATTCACGCGGTCGCGCGCTCGATGGACGAGGTCATGTGGGCTCGGCACTCAGATATCCCGCCGTCTGTGATCCTCCCGATGTACTTGAGCGCAATACAATAAAGGAACAGATTGTCACCGGCGTTCGGGCCATAGACGGTCTGGTTCCTGTGGGCAAGGGGCAGCGCCTGGGAGTGTTCTCCGGCAGCGGAGTTGGAAAGTCTACGCTCATTGGAATGATTGCGCGTAATACCAACGCTGCGGTGAACGTTATTGCGCTCATTGGTGAGCGTGGTCGTGAGGTACGAGAGTTCATTGAGAACGATCTGGGTGAAGAAGGTTTGGCCAGGTCGGTTATTGTCGTTTCCACTTCCAATACGCCGCCTCTGGCACGTCTGCGCGGAGCGTACGTAGCTACCGCAATTGCGGAGTATTTCCGCGATCAAGGAAAGGACGTGATGTTGCTATTTGATTCGGTGACTCGCTTTGCGCGTGCCCAGCGAGAGATTGGGCTTGCTATCGGGGAGACTCCGGCTAATCGGGGCTTTCCACCGTCCATGTTCTCAATCCTGCCCAAGTTGCTTGAACGTAGTGGTGCTGCTCCAAAAGGCAGTATCACCGGTTTCTACAGCATTCTGGTAGAGGGTGATGATATGGATGAGCCGGTTGCCGACACGGTGCGCGGAATCCTTGACGGGCACCTCATTCTGAGTCGACGCCTTGCCGAGCGCTACCATTTTCCCGCGGTAGATGTTCTGGGTTCGGTCTCGCGCCTGACGACGCGCATTACTGGCAGGAATCACCAAGGCGCGGCGGCCGCGGTGCGCCGGAATATGGCGGTATTCCAGGAGAATGAAGACCTGATCAACGTTGGCGCTTATGCCAGGGGTAGCAATAGCGAGATTGATGCGGCGATAGACCGTATGCCGCGCATACATCAATTCTTGCGGCAGGAGGTAGAAGAAACCTCTTCGCTTGAGGAAACCCGGCGAGGTCTCTTTGCCTTAAACGACATGATTGTAGAGGAAGAACCGGGCACAACTGAGTCCACGCCGGACGGGAATGCAACCTTGCCAGGCCCGGCCGAGCAGGGTGCGGTCGAGCAGGAGATAACGGCACATGCGTAGTTTTCGGTTCCGGCTTGAGCCGATTCTGTCGGTGCGCTCGCACCGTGCGAAGCAGGCCGAGATTGAGCTGGCGAGGGTGACCGGCGAGTGCCTTGAACTTGAACGTGAGATTGCTGATCTGGGAGATCGACGTGCCGCAACGTATAGCCTGTCAGTAGCCGCGGAGGACCTCTCGTATCGTGTGTCTCAGGGACTCCATATTAGTTTTCTTGAACAGCGTATGGAAGAGTTGCGTCGACGCCGGGCGCATATCGAGCCGAAGCGGGTTGAGGCTCAAACTCGTTACAGCGAGCTGTCGAAGCAGGAGAAGGTTCTTGAGAAGCTCAAGGAACGCCGCTCCGGTGAGTATTATCGCGAGTATCGTCGCCATGAAGGGCGTGTCTCGGATGAAAGCGCAAGCCAAATTCATGTCATGCGGAAAACCGAACGGCAGAACTCTGGAGAAGGGGAGTAACAGATGCGACGCTTACAGGTAGGCGCGTTGCCACAAATAATTGCGTTAACACTCTTGGTGCTGGTGCTTCTTGCAGGTGGGGCGTTGTGGTTTAATTATCTTGGACTTATTGATGTAACCGAGACTTTTTCTCCGGTGCTTCGGTTGGTTGGTATTGACGCCCGCCGTGATGAAGTGCGGGTTGAGGCTGAACTGCTGCTTGACCAGGAACGTCTTGATAAACTTGAGGAGGCTCTGGTACTGCAAGAAGAGGCCTTGATGCAGCGCGAACAGGAGCTCATTGACCGCGCAAACGAGATTAGCCGACGTCAAGACGAAATTGAGGCTCGCGAAAGAGATATACAAGATCGTGAGAATTCGTTTAACGAAAGGGTGCGTCGTTACGACAATAGAAGAGAGGTTCTTGTACAGAACTCACGAGATCTGCAAAACATGCGTCCTGAAGAGGCCGTGCGGATTCTGGTGGGTTTTGATGACCAGCTCCTTATAGACACGCTTCGAGTGACCGAGGAACTTGCCCAAGAGGCAGACGCTTTTTCCATGGTACCGGTTTGGCTTGCTCGGCTTCCCGCCGAACGGGCTTCCGAGATTCAGCGGAAAATGACTATTCGCTCGGAGCAGTAATGCGGAGGTAAGTGCGTGATACAACTTCACGCGGAACGCAGTCCGACTCTTCTCGATCTCTCACCCCAAGCGAATCATATGCTCACCAAGCATGACGGTTCAGCAGGCTTTGCGGAGTATCTGGACAAGATGCTTGGTCGAGGAGTCTTCAGCACACCGCTACAGAGCAAAGCACCGGATGTGTTACATCAGGATGCATCCTATGCCGTTGGCAACGACGAGCAGGCGCAGTACACCGTAGATCCTTACGGTGACAAAGGCGGGGTTGAAGCGCATTCGAACCCGCTCGCAGACGACGATGACGAGCGCTCGAACGCGGCAGCTCAACATGAGACTACCTCAAAACGTGATCTCATAGCGAAACATGAAGCGGAAGAAAAGCAAAGCGCGGCGAACTCGGCGGAACGTGCCCAGGAGGCGGCTCATCCTAGAGTGGCTTCCAAAGCCAAGACCGATTCCGACGAAACCACTGGCGATGCGGGAAAAGCCTCGGAAGCAGAGGACTCTGCCAAAGCGGCGGTGAGTACCACAGATCCAGCCGAGGACAAGCTCAAGGCGGCCGCTGCGTTCTCTGTTGCCATGGAGGATAAGAACTCCATAGATAGGGCAGCGACAGAGGATCGCCCGAACAGGATCCCGCGCGACAAGGCCGCCGAGCTCGCTGAGAGCGCTAAGGGCATCAAGGCTGAGAATGGCCTATCGGCCACCAAGGAAGAACTACTTGGTAAGCAGCAACTCGCGGTGTCTGAGGACGCAGAGAAAGGCGCGACGAAAAACATGACCAAGGACGCCCACAGTCGTGATACCCGTAGCGCGGGTTTGGCTCAAGGTACGGGAGTACCAACCGAGTCACTTGTGACCAAGGGCTCACAGGAGACCGGGGACACTGAAGTTGACAGGTTGGCGGCCGCCAAGTCCCAAGCTCGGGGCGGTTCTGACTCTACCCGAGAGCCCAGGGACGACGAAAAGGCGAGTGCCGTAGCACGACAGGCAACAAGCGCTGACCGGGACGAAAAGGCGCAACGAGTTGCAG
>PXEI01000021.1 GCA_003564775.1 Spirochaetaceae bacterium | reverse complement strand
CGGTTGGACAGAAAGACGCTCCGCGGATTCTCCACCGCGTTCCGAATGTGGTAGTACATCTGCCCCATGTTCATCTCCACCACAATTGTGGAGCGCGCGTTGCGGCAGGCATCGCGTACCATGCGGGCGGGAAAGGGCCAGATTGTCTCCAGTTCAAGGAGTCCCAGGCGCTGCCCATTGATGCGCGCCTGGTGGACGACCTGATGCGCGGTGCGTGCCGGACTTCCGTATGAGATGAAGACGATCTCGGCGTCCTCCAGATAAAACTCACGCGCCTGCGCCAGCTCGTCGGCCCGCAGCTCAATCTTGTCATTGATATGATGTGCAAGGTCGTCAACCGTGCGCGGGTCGGTGGAGGGAAAGCCCCACATGTCGTGGTAGAGCCCGGTCACGTTGTAGCGGTGCACTCCCCCAAAGTCCGACATCGGCAGGCGCCCGTCCTCTCTAATGAGGTAAGGATGGTAGTCGACCCCTTCTGGCACGCCGGTGCGCAAGCGCTCAACCAGAGGCAGCTGATCGGGCTCCGGTATGGTAAGTCGCTCGCGGAGATGTCCCAGCATCTCGTCATACAGAACAACAACCGGCGTACGGTAGGTCTCGGCCAGATTGAAGGCACGTACGGTAGTCTCAAAAAGTGTCTGGTTTGTGGATGCGGTGAGGGCGATGATTGAGTGGTCACCATGGGTGCCCCACCTGACCTGGTTCACGTCTCCCTGGCTGCCTTGGGTGGGCATGCCGGTGGACGGGCCTCCACGCATGACGTCTACTATTACCAACGGGATCTCAGCCATGATCCCATACCCCAAGGCCTCCTGCATGAGTGAGAAGCCTGGCCCGCTGGTAGCGGTCATAACCTTGCTGCCAGTAAGGGACGCACCTACAATTGCGCAGAGTGAGGATATCTCGTCCTCCATCTGAATAAAACGCGCTCCGCGCTCGGGCAGGCGGCGGCTCATGATCTCTGCAATCTCCGATGAAGGAGTAATGGGATACCCAGCGAAAAAACCAAGCCCAGCGTAAAGGGCTCCCTCGGCACAGGCCTGATTACCCGGCACGAACAATGTACGCCCGGTTGTGGCGACGCTCATGCCTGGGCTCCCGCGTCCTGCGCCGTTTTTGCGTGCGCTCCTTCCTCCTGCGCCTGTGCGTCCTGCGCCTGGGGCACCAGAGTAATGGCCAGGTCAGGACACAACCGCTCGCACAGCTCACAGTAGATGCAGTCCTCTGGTCTGGGAACGCTCACCGTGCCTTCTTCATCATCTTCAAAAACGTGTTTAGGGCAGAACGCAACACATATGCCGCACCGTTTGCACCACTCCTGGTTAATGAGGATCGAATCAATGCGATTCCGTGATTGAGATGCTTTTGTGCTCATGCAGCTTTATTTAAACACGCTTCCTGAGTGCGCGCAACAAACATTTCTGGCGCGCCGCGCCGCGCTCGCCGCCGCCGCGCTCGCCGCTGGGTGCCGCCACCGCACTGCTACGGTCGATCCCCGAGGGCCCCGAACACCATGATTTTAACGAGATTTCGGACCCATATTTCGGACCCATATTTACGGGTCCGAAATATGGGTCCGAAATTGCGGTTTTTCCGTGGTGGTCGCTACCTGGAATCCAGGCGAACCTGGAGGGCTGCGGCGCGCGCGGTGGTCTATGGTTAAGCCGTTGACTCTGGCTGCGCGGCGGGCCCAGCGGGGGGGCTCGCCAGCCCAGCGGGGGCGGTCTGGCGCAGTTTAATGGTGCGGTGGACGCGCCGGTACAGCACCAGGCCAACACAGAATGCCAGCACAAAGCCAGCGGGTTGCGCGGCAAACACGCCAGCCACCCCAAAGAAGCGCGGGAGGACAAGCACCAGAGGAATGAGAAAGAGGCCCTGTTGTCCGGCCGCCAGCAACAAGGCCGACCGCCCGTCACCAAGCGCCTGAAAAACTCCACCAAACATAATGACCAGACCAACCGGTACAAGTGAGACTGCGATGAGGCGCAAGGCCGTTGTCCCCATGGCAACCACCGCCGCGTCCTGCGGTGCAAAGAAATGCATGATGCTGTGCGCGAAAATGAAGGCCGCCAAACCGGCCACAACCCCAACTACGGCCGTTACGCCAAAAGAAAGGCGAACGGCCTGCCGCAGCCGATCAAAGCGCTGCGCGCCATAACTGTATCCTGCCAGAGGCTGCAGTCCTTGCGCAAATCCCATAAGACCCATTGCCAGCAGCATGAAAAGCCGCAAGGTTACGCTCAGGGCGGCAATTGCCGAGTCGCCGTATGCGCCTGCGGCGTTGTTCAGAATACCAAAGGAAACGCTCCCCAGAATCTGGCGCACAAAGGTTGGAACCCCAAGTGTCATAAGTGCTCTGTAGGTTTCCCAACGCAGTCTGAAGTAAGAAAAGCTAAGGGGTGTGAGAATGCCACGCCGTCGCGCATAAAAGCTCAACAGCACCAGGGTGGAAAAGCCCTGAGAAATGACTGTGGCAACCGCCGCCCCGGTGATCCCCATATTGAGTCCAAAAATGAAGATGGGGTCCAGGATAATATTCAGCACCGCTCCCGAGATCTGGCCCATGCTGCTGTACAGCGATGCCCCCTCGGCACGGAGAATGTTATTGACAGTCATGTTCACAACCACAAAGGCCGCGCCACCAATAATCACCCGCCCGTAGAGCGTTGCAGACTCAAGAATGGAGTCGGTCGCACCAAACAGCAACAGCACCGGACGGATGAACACCACCCCGACAATGGAGAAGACAATCCCTACGACGAGTGCAGAGTACAGCGCTGTGGCCGCCGCCTCTTGTGCGGCCTCATAGTTTTTCTCGCCAAGTTTTCTACTAATGACGCTGGCGGCACCAATGCCAAAGGTCAGCCCCACCGCACCAATGAGTTGGAACATAGGGAAAACTATTCCGGTAGCCGCTATTGCGGTGGTGTCCCGCAGAAGGCTGACAAAAAAGGTGTCAACGATATTGTAAATTGCCATGACCAGCATTCCGGCTATGGCGGGCGCAGCAAGGGTAAAGAGCGTCCGGCCAATTTTGCCGTGGGCAAGCATTTCTATACGCTTATTGTGGCGTGTCATTCATGAACTCCGTGGGCCCGGTGTACGGGACGCGCCCTGTGGGCCACGTGGGCCCCGTAGGTTCGGTGCACGCGGCAGCATGAACCCGAGCCACTTGTGTGTAGGCATGCGCCTACGGTAAACTTATTTCTCTATGTCGACAACGCCTGCCGCACATCAAAACCCCGACACTACTCCAGGATCTGAAGCTTCTGTGGGACCTGGCAGTTCGAGCCCAGCGTTGTGGCGCATGTTTGTCGTCTTTTTTCGCACAGGTTTGCTGACCTTTGGCGGTGGGTACTCAATACTGCCTGTACTGCACTACGAACTGGTAGACAGCCGACGCTGGTTAAGCGAGCAGAACTACACCGATATCGTTTCCAAAGCAACCGCTATTCCAGGTGCCGTCTCGGTAAATACGGCCTTTCTCTGCGGCCGCGTGCTACGGGGCAAGAAAGGGAGCGCCACCGCGGTACTGGGTATGGCTATACCCTCCGTTACCACCATGATTCTGATTGCAGCGTATCTATTTGAGTATGTGCACCATCCTGGAGTGCAGCGTTTTATGAAGGGTGCCGCAGCGGCGGTTGCCGCACAGATCACCTACGGTGTCTGGCTGTACGCCCGCAGTGCGGTGCGCAGCGTCTGGGTTGTCCTGGCAACAGCTCCGCTTTTTGCCGGTGCGTTTTTCCTGGGCCTGCACCCACTCCTGTTGGTAGCGACCGCCCTTGTTGTGGGCGGCCCCTTTGTGTATAGGAAAGCAAAACTCAAGGCAGCGACATCGAGTCCTGAGTCCGAGTACTCAGAGCTCATGGAATAGGGCGGAGGCGGCACCATGATTATTCCCTACCTGGAGTTGGCCATAAGTTTTCTCCGTGTGAGTCTGAGCGCTTACGGCGGTGGGATTGCGGCTATATCGCTCATACGGCATGAGGTTGTGGTGATTCGGGGATGGTTGTCGGTAGAGGAGTTCATCCGCGTTGTAACTCTGGCAGAAATGACGCCGGGCCCGCTTATCGTGAACACTGCAACCTTTATTGGTTTTCGGTTGGCTGGCGTTCCGGGTTCCCTGGTAGCAACAACGGCCGTGCTCAGCCCGGCCCTGCTCCTGTTGACCGCCCTCATGCTGGCCGCCCGCCGCCTGGAGTCTCGGGGGCAGTTCCGGGTGCGTATTCAAGATGCAGTTAAGCCTGCCGTGTTGGCACTCATGCTTATGGCAATTATTTCTTTTGGTCGCAACGCCGTAACCAACCTGAGCACCGCGCTGATAGCGGCCCTGGCTCTGGCTGTGCTCCTGGTATCGCGTCGAAAGGTGCACCCGGTTCTTGTAGTAATTGCCGGAGGCATTGCGGGCCTATTCCTGCTCTGACAGGCAGTCGGAGACCGCTTGCAGGAGCTCCTCGGTACGCCATGGCTTATGGAACACCCGAGCCGCGCCGGTCTCACGCATAGTCCGTTCCACAGCTTCACGGTCCGCATGACCGGTTATAACAATGGCACGAATGTCGGGATACTGCCGCTTGACCTCAACAAGGAACTCGTCACCCTTGGTTCCCGGCATAAGCAGGTCCGATATGATCAGCGCAACTCGAACATCGTCCTGAGATAGTTCCTCAATGATACTCTTGGCGTCGTCGGCGCTTAAGGCAGTTTCGTAGGTGAAGCGGTCGCCAAAGCTGAGCCGCAGCTCCTGCTTAAGGGACATGAGAATAATTGCTTCATCATCGACGCACAGAATTGCTTCGCGGCTCACTGGTGGTCTCCTTCGGTCAACTCTTCGGTGCTCGGTTCCATAACGCCGTTGGCGGCGGGGAGTAGAACCCGAAATACGGTCCGGCCTGCCTCGGATGTAAAGTTCATGCTACCGCCGTGACGTTCCACAATTTTGCGGCAGATGTTCAGTCCAAGGCCGGTGCCCTCCCCACTTTCCTTGGTCGTAAAAAACGGCTCAAACACCTTGTCCGCAATCTCCGGTGGAATACCTGGCCCGGAATCCTCCACCGATACCAGCACCCAAGGGCCTTGGTTGTCGATTGTAAGAGTAAGAATACCCCGATACTTCATAGCCTGCAATGCGTTTCGTATGAGGTTCATCCACACCTGATTCAACGCGTTTCTATTTCCAGTGACCAAACCACGGCGACGGTACGCCTTCTGCAGCTGCACCCCATGCTTGAAACTGTTTTCATAGAGGGTGAGAATGCCGTCCAGTTCTTTGGCAGTCTCAACCTGATTTGTGTCGATATCGTCATCCTGGCGAACATAGTTCAGGAGTGCAGACACAACCGTTTCGGACTTCTGCACCGCCAGCGATATGACGCGGTTCATGTGCTTCATGGAGGCAAAATGATAAAGGGCGTCGACTGCGGCAACAAACTCCGGGGAACGTGAGGTCAAGGCCTGGGTTGTCTGGTCGTCTGCTATGCGAAGATCCAGCAAGGCATCTATGGTTCTATCAGGCAGGCTGAGACCACGCTCGCTCAAGGAGGCTCGCAAGTCTTTCCGCTTTGCCCTCAAGGTTCCTCTGTCCTCCACTCCAAAACTGTCGCCCGACAGATGTAAGAGTACATGGTGGATCCAGTCTTGAACTTCCATGGGAAACTGGGAGATGGTGGCCGTGGCCTCGCCAAATCCGAGATCGAACAGCTGGCTCATGGATTTGCTTGAGGATGTTATCGCGCCAAGCGGAGTGTTGAGCTCATGGGCAATACCCGCAACAATTTGGCCAAGTGCGGCAAGCTTCTCTGACCGGACTAAACTGTCCTGCGTTTCCCGGAGATTCTGAATGGCCGACCTCAGCTCCGCGTTTTTGTTCAACAACTCTTGCGTGCGGTCGGCAATTCGCACCTCAAGCTCCTCGTTGTTGCGTTGAATCTCTGCGAACGACTCCTGCAGTTGGCGGCGCATGGTCTCAAAGGACTCAGCAAGTACGCGTGTCTCACCAATGCCCTGTACAGGTATTGGCTGACTCAGATCGCCTTTCATCATACCGAGTACAGATTGGCTAAGATTGCGCAGGGGACGGACAATTTTGTGGTCGGTAATGAGGTAGAAGAAGCCAAAGAGCCCCAGGAGCCCAAGCGCACTCCATAGTATGTTAAACCGCAAAATACGCTGTTGCGGTTCCAGGAGTGCGCTAACGGGAACCTCGTAGCGGTACACAAGTGCGCCAATGACCTGCCGGTTCAGAGGGTTGAGCAGCGTAATTGAGTCTACCAGGGCGGTGCTATCCAACGCACCAAGTGAGATATCCGGCAAGGGAGGTGTAGCCTGCTGAAGAAATACCGTGGGATCCTCAAACGGAAATGGCTCCGTTCTGAGTGTGCGGAGATCTACAACACGGCCGTTCTGAATACGGAGCACCTCGTTTCCAGACACCGACACAACCGACAGCTGGTGGTCAAACGCAGGATAGATGTCGGCAAAATAGGTTGCCAGGGCGTTTTCAATGTCAAAACGGAGAAACTCGGCCTCTTCCACCAAACCTAGTTGAAGGTCTATGAGGTAGATAGGGAGTGACGACAGATTTGCAATGTGCCGGAGATCCATTCGCCGCTGCAGGATATGGTCTTCCACTAAGCGTCGACTGTTGTCCCGGGTCAGGCGGTAGTTGAAAAACAAACCCACGCTCACGGCAAACACAAAGAGAGGAAAAAGCCAGAACAGGAGGACACGCTTGAGCCCGAAGGCAGATGGTTCCCAATGCTTAGGGAACAATGGCAATCTCTTTCAGATTCAGCAAGTATCCACTCCCAGAGAATGAGTTGTTGCCTATGCGCTCATGCATAACGAAGATACTGGGCCAAATGAACACCGGCATGGAGTAGTGCTGCTCGTACAGGTAGACCTCTAACTCCGCCAGACGCGCATTGGCCTCAGCCATGCTGCGGGCGCGCATTGCCTGCAGAAACAACTCATCGGCAGTTGCGTCGCGCTGTATCCATCTGTTTCCACCATCACCAAAAAAAGCCTCAAAATGCGTAGCAACGGTATTGGTATACAACCCGCTATTGACCACCGAGAGATCCCACCGTTCGCCTTCAATGGGGTTGTCCGGGCCGTGGGTGTAGTTCTTCACCCGCATGTAGTACTCCTGCCGGGTCCCGTACACGTCGTACTCCACCCGCACACCAGCTGCCTCGATCATGGCACCAATTGCCCGCGCCAGTCTTTCCTCGCTTATGAAGTAGGCAATCATAATGTCCAAAGGGTTTTCCGGCCCATATCCTGCAGCCCGCAACAGTTGCTGT
>PXEI01000185.1 GCA_003564775.1 Spirochaetaceae bacterium | reverse complement strand
GATTTCATTGCAGCAGGTCTCACCTACAGGACAGCGAGGTCGGAGGGGTCTTGAACAGGGTCCGGTTTTCGCTAGCCAGTATCCTCTTAATGGGGTTTTTTCTTGGGAGCTGCAGCCTGGACTACGAGGACGCCCAACTTGCCGAGAGCCTGGATGAGGAACTCGCCGAAACCGTCATAACCAACGCGCGGGTGACGGTTGTTCGTGGTGAGAGCCCGAGTTTCCTGGTTGAGGCTGAGCAGGTATCCAGTTTTCCGCGGCGTAACGAGCAGCACCTGCGGGGTATCAGTTTCCGGGAGTATAATCAATCCGGCGAGCTGGTCACCGAGGGCTCAGCCGAGCGTGCCCGGATCTTCCCCCGCAGTGACGATGTTGAGATCGAGGGCGAGATACGCCTGAGATCTTTCGTTCACGAAGCCCGGCTGGAGGCCGAGTATCTCTACCACCACCATTCCGACCGACGCCTGAGCTCGCGCGATATCGACACCGTACTGATTGAACGGGATTCCGGTTCCTGGATTTCCGGGCGTGGCTTTGATGTTGACCTGCGACGGAACGAACTGAGCTTCTCATCCGACGTCGAAGGAGAGATCCTGGATGAAGAGTAGTCTGCGTAGCGCCCATGCAGGTGCCGTTCATATGCGTGCCTTTGGACTACTCCTGATCCTGGTTGTGTCACCACTCGTCGCGGCCTCCCCTGAGAGTTTCCGTTTCTCTGGAGAGCGAACATCGGTTAGCTTGGCCGAGGGTCGAGAACGCACGGTGTTGACGGGGAACGCCGAGATTGTCTCGGACGACACCCAAATTCGCGCCGATCGGATAGAGATCTACGGTCGGAACTTCCGGTACGCAGTTGCAGAGGGCAATGTTCAAGTGGTCGACTCGAAACGTGATATACACCTCAGCGCTACACGCTTGTTCTTTGACCGGGAAGCCGATCAACTGCGTGCCGAAGGCAATGTAATTATGGAGGATCGCGCGAATGAGCTTCTGGTTCGTGGACGCTTCCTCGAGAACCGAAATGAGGAAGAACTCACCATTGTTCAGGCGGGGGTTCGTATCCTTGGGGATGAGTTGACTGCCCGCGGTGAGTACGCGCGCTATCGTCGGGATATCGATACCTTAGAAATATCCGGCATGCCGGTTGTGTTCCGTAAAGGAGATGAGTACCGCGCAACACGAATTACCATAGACCTTGATCGCGACGAGATTGTGTTGCAAGGCGAGGTGCGTGGCCGAATTACGACCAATGACGATGCTTCGGAGGACGGCGAATAGTGCTGGCCGCAGAACTCTCTGGAGAGCAGCCTGCAAAGCCTGAACTTGAGGTGCAGGGGCTGCGAAAGAGCTTTGGGCGTAAAGAGGTTGTACGCGGAGTAAGCTTTTCCATGCGCCGAGGCGAGGTGGTTGGCTTTCTGGGCCCTAACGGGGCTGGTAAGACCACGGTCTTTTACTCGGTGGTTGGTTTTATTCGCCCGGATGCGGGGCGAATACTGCTTGAGGGTCAGGATCTTACCCATTTAGCTATGTACAGGCGTGCCCGCGCCGGAATTTCCTACCTGCCACAAGAAGCTTCTGTTTTCCGAAAGTTGACGGTCGAGGAAAATATCATGGCGATTCTTGAGACCCGCGATGATCTCTCACCGGTTAACCGCAGGCAACGCCTTGACGAGCTTCTGGAAGAGCTTGGGGTTGCTGCAAACAGGAAACAAGCTGCCTACACACTCTCCGGGGGTGAACGTCGTCGCACCGAGATTGCTCGGGCTCTTGCGATTGAGCCCAAGTTTCTGCTTCTAGATGAACCCTTTGCAGGGATTGATCCTATTGCGGTGTATGAGATTAAGGGAATTATCCAGAATCTTGCAGCTGCCGGAATTGGTGTGCTCCTTACCGACCACAACGTGCGGGATACGCTTGAGATAACCGACCGTTCCTACATCATCAATGCCGGTGAGATTGTGGTGAAGGGCAACCCCGAGGAACTTATGAGCAATGAGATAGCCCGACGAGTCTATCTTGGGGAAAGTTTCCGGATGTAGCCTCAGGAATGAATCGGCGTTGACAAGAGCTGTGTGGGGATTCAATATAGATAGGACTGGAGGACACCGTAGTGCAGGTGCAGCGTCAGGGGCTGGTTCAAGACCAGCGCCTCAAAATGAATCCACAACTCTTGCAAAGCATCCAGATGATGGCGTTGCCCATTCAGGAGTTGCAGGCACGCATTGAGGCTGAACTTGAGGCAAATCCAGCCCTCGAGCTGGTGGAGGAAAAGCCCACTCTTTCCATAGACGAGTTGCGCCCGGGGGCTACCGAGGACGAGTCGCGCGAGTATTTCGAGAACAGTTCAGATCCGGGTTTTAGTTCAGGGTATGACGACGCGGCCGGTGACGCCAAACGGAGCTTCATGGAAGGTGCATTGTCGCGCCCGGAGTCCCTCCATGAGCACCTTGAGTGGCAGTGGCGCCTCCAACCTGTTTCCGCCGAGCTGTTCCAGGTCGGGATTCTTGTCATACACAATCTGGACAATAACGGTTTTCATCAATCAGAGCCGCATGAGCTTGTGACGGAAGGCCAACTTGAGACGCTCAAAGACGCCCTGCACCTGGTACAAGGGCTTGATCCGGTCGGCTGTGCAGTCGCCGACTACCGCGAGTCGCTCCTCGTGCAGGCCCAGCGTGCTGAGGACTGTCCGGACTATGTGTGCCAAATCATTGGGGAGTATCTTCCGCTGCTCGAAAAGAGCAAGCCTAACGAGATCGCACGTAAGCTTAAGGCGGATCCGGAGGCAATAGACATCGCGGTAGCGTTCATTCGAGAGCTCGACCCCTTTCCCGGACGGCTCTACGCCGGAGATCAACCAACATACGTTATCCCGGATCTCATGGTGGTTATGCGTGAGGGGCGCATTGTTCTTCTCATGAACGATGAAGAAATTCCTGTGCTTGGGGTGAACGGGTTTTTTGAGTCGCTCGCTCATGGCAGTGACGGTGAGAAGACGGCACGCCGCTTCGCATCGCGAAGTGTGAAGGATGCCAAGTGGTTTATCCACAGTATTGAACAGCGGAAGCACACGCTCATGAAAACCGCACGCTCAATTGTGGAGTTCCAGCGCAACTTCTTTCTCAAGGGGCCCAAGTTCCTGGTGCCACTTACGCTCAAGGACATTGCCGGAGAGGTAGGGGTGCATGAGGCAACGGTGTCTCGGATTACCACAAACAAGTATGTGCAGACCGAATGGGGCATTTTCGAGTTGAAGTACTTCTTTTCGAACGCGGTTTCGGGCACCGGCTCGGGCGGATCGCAGATGTCCAAGGAGGCGGTTAAGGAAACCATACGAGAAATCCTTGCCGAAGAGGGCCAAGAGCAACATCTTTCTGATCAGAAGATCGCAGATCTTCTGGCAAAGCGTGGGATAACCATTGCACGGCGGACGGTTGCAAAGTATCGAAACGAACTTGCAATTTCGTCTTCGTATGATCGCTAAGGCATTCGGCATGCGCGACGGGTGGCGCCGAACAGCCGCAAGGAACGACAAGGGGGATACGGTATGGAAGTTGACATCAAAGGCGTTCATTTCGATGTGAAGGAAGAGACTAAGGAGCTGATCGACAAGAAGTTGGAACGAGTGGCCTTTGCCGATGACTACATCGTGAATCTAGATTTCACGTTCACTAAAGAGAAAAAAGAGTTCGAACTGGAAGCCAAGATGCATTTTCGTTGGGGCAAGGACGCCGTGGTAAAGACGACAAGTTTTGATCTGAAAGAGGGCGTTGATAAACTCATGGACAAGCTTGAAATGAAGGTGCGCAAAGAAAAGGATAAAATAACCGACCGTTCATGAAGTCATTTACCGTCCTGGATCTGCTCAACCTGGACATGCAGGAGCAGAATGAACTTGACCTTCGCTGTCTCGGCGGTCGTCCCGGCCTTGCGCGGCCAATCACCGTGCCGGATCTCAACCGCCCGGGCCTTGCTCTAAGTGGCTTTTTCGACAACTTTGGGTTTGAGCGGATCCAGGTCTTTGGTCGCGGTGAAACCGCGTACCTGAACAAGCTTTCGGATCAACAAGAGTTTGAGAACATTGAGAGGTTTTTCAGTGTCGAGGTGCCCTGTGTCGTGTTCACGCATGGGCTCCAACCAACCAGGGAGTTCTTTGCCGAGGCCGAGAGGACTCAATGTCCTGTGCTTCAAACAGGACTCGCGTCTTCGGAGTTTGCCGCTCGGGTTATTCGGGCCTTAACCAACATCTTTGCCCCGACACGAACACTTCACGGAGTGCTGGTGGAAGTGTTTGGCATTGGAATTCTACTTCTGGGCGACAGTGGTGTAGGAAAGAGCGAAACCGCCCTGGAGCTCGTTGAGCGCGGACATCGACTGGTGGCTGACGACGCGGTAGAGATACGCTGTGTTGCCGGAGACATACTCACCGGATCCGGGGCCAACAAGGTGTTAGGGCACCACATGGAGATCCGGGGTCTCGGAATCATAAATGTTACTCACTTGTTTGGTGTTGGTGCCATTCGTGACCAGAAAAAAGTCCAGCTGGTAATTGAGCTGGAGCTGTGGGAGCCGGACAAGACTTACGACCGCATTGGGGCCGACGAGCGTTACCAGGAGATCCTGGGTGTCCAGGTGCCCTATCTCGAGATCCCGGTCAAGGCGGGGAGAAATATTCCAATCATTATTGAAACGGCTGCAATGAACGAAAGGCTCAAGCAAATGGGGTATTACTCCGCGCGAGAGTTCAATCAAAGTGTCCTCAAGTGGCTGGAAACGGAAAATGCGCGTGCGCGGTACTTCCAAGACCGTGATCCAATGAGTTATGATGATCTGACCAGCAGATAATGAGGATAACATGACAGAGAAGCTTGTCACCGTAAAAAACCGCGCCGGAATTCATGCTCGGCCTGCAGCCTTAATTGTTCAAACAGCAGGCAAGTTCAAGTCCAAGATCTTTTTCAAGAGCGAAGACGAAGAAATCAATGCCAAGTCAATAATGGGGATCATCACGCTTGGAGCCAGTTACAACTCCAGTATACAGATTACTGCCGAAGGCGAGGACGAAGAGGATGCGGTTGAAGCCCTCGCACAGCTTTTCGAGAAGCGTTTCGAAGAGGAGTAGGCCTCGGGGCATCTTTGCCCGCCAGGTGTGCGTGTTTGTCCTTGTGACTGCGTTTACTTCTACGGCGCTCTGGGCGGATAGCGGTGGACCGCATGTCGCGTTGACGGTTCGTCCGTCGCTTGTACTGCAGGATCATCTTCTTCTCGACATAGAACTCACAGGTTACGACCCCCTTCCGGTTCTTGAAGCGTTACATGACGGGCTCCGCAGTGAAATTCACTTTGTGGCTCGCGTGTATCGTCCTCGGCGGGGTATCTTTCGCATTCTGGGCGAGCGGCTGCTTTCCGAGCACGGCTACCGTTATGAGGCGTACTGGGACATCTTTGAACGCCGTTATGTGTTGATGTCTGAAGGCGCTACCCAGCGCTTCGCCGACCGGGAAGACTTCCTGCGGGCTTTTTTTGCTGTTTCGCGTTTGCGAGTGCCCCTTGATGAGATACACTACGATAGTCTGTCGGAAGACGACATCACGGTGGCGGCTCAAGTACGGCTTACCCCAATGAAACTGGTGCCAGCCCTTGGTATTCTCTCGTTTGTACTTCGTGATGAGGTGCTTGCGACTGACTGGGTTCGGTGTGAGATCCCCACGGTGCAGGATCTGTCCGCCATCAACGGAGGTGGTGTCCTATGCGAAATCGACGGGCGACACACACCTCACTAAGCACACTCATCAGTCTGGCAATCCTGTACCTGGTTCTTGTGAGCCTGGTTCTGGTGTTTTCCACCCAGCTGCTCTCAGACCTGTCCTTTACGGTTCCCGGCGTTGGCTCGTACGTTCTCATTCCCGCCCTTGCTTTTCCCTTGGTACTCCTTGCCTTTATTGTTGTGTACTTGGTGCGCCTGTTTCGTGAACGGAGTTCCGGGCATCCCGGCGGCTCGTTCAAGACCCGGTTGCTTGTCTTTTTCGTTCTCATTGTCGTACTGGCGGCAGGTCCCCAGGGGGTGTTGTCCATAAACTTCATCTCTACCGCGATGCAGTCCTGGTTCAGCGACAGAACTGGCGAGGCGCTGGAAGGGGGGCTGGCAATTGCGCTTGAGTACTATGACGACAAAGTCTCATCCTTAGAGCGCTACGCCTCGGCCGGAATGCTTGAGAATGTGCTCAGCCGGTTCTCGGACGATCCGGAGTCGGCGTGGGATCTCTTGCAGCGGAGTAACCATGCGGTGGACGCATTCCAGGTCTTTGACGGCGAGGGAGTATCGCTGTTCTCGGGCGGAGCCGAGATCGCACATGTACCGAACCTCTCCGGAGCGCTGACGCGTGAGGGTTTAGTTGTGCGGGATAACGTGGTGGATCGAAGTCTGCTTCGGTTTAGCCGTGCATTCCGTGCTGAGCCCGATTCCGAGATCCTCACAGCGGTGATCAGCGTCGTGCTGCCAGCAGATTTTGATCTCCACGCGCAACTGTTGACCAGTTCACGTGAGACCTTCGTGCAACTGGACAGGCTGCAGGCTACCTTTATCGTAGCCCTTTCGGTGTTCTACGCGTTTTTCTCCTTTCCACTGTTGCTGCTTGCCATACTGGTGAGCTTTTTTCTCAGCGACGAGATTATACGTCCTATCGTTAACCTTGAGGAGGCAACGCGACGAGTGGCCGAGGGTGACTTCTCTATCCGCATTCTCACTCGCTCGCATGACGACCTTTCTAACCTGGTGGACTCCTTCAATCGTATGGTTTCGGAGCTTGAGCGCAACCGTCTTAAAATCCTTCAGACCGAGAAGGTCGCGGCATGGCAGGAAATTGCGCAGAGGCTAGCCCATGAGATCAAGAATCCCTTGACCCCTATCAAGCTATCTGCCGAAAGGCTGGTGCGGAAGCACGACAAGGGTGCCGAGGATTTCAATGCGGTGTTTGTGAGTTCCATGCGCTCCATAATCACCGAGGTAGATGCTCTGAGCAACATGCTTTCCGAGTTCAGCAACTTCACTCGTTTACCTGAGCCGAATATTGAGCAGCTGCATCTTGCGGAGCTTGTGGGGGAAGTGGCTGCTACCTACGCCGACTACTCCAAGACTGAGGTAGAGTATAGTGATGTGGCGCCTGATCTCTTGGTGGATGCCGACCGGTCACAGATCAAGCAGGTATTTGCGAACCTCTTCAAGAATGCAATTGAGGCGATGTCGGACGGCGGTAAGGTGATAGTACGAGCCGATGTTGTAACGAAGGGAAATTCTCGCTACTGTAGAATACAGGTGCGCGACACTGGGCCGGGGATCGCGACCGAACACCACGCTCAGGTTTTTCATCCATACTTCACTACAAAACGCACAGGCACCGGCTTAGGCTTGT
>PXEI01000065.1 GCA_003564775.1 Spirochaetaceae bacterium | reverse complement strand
CTGCGTGTCCAGGAAGAGGCGGCCCTCATTGAACGTCGGCGCATTCCACCCGAACATTTTCAAAGCTCCGTGAGCCTGGTTGAGCGGCGGCTGCGCTCCGGCCGCCCCGCAGGATCTGTGCGCAGCTACGTGCGCCCGCGAGGTAGAGATGGTGGCGATCTGGGCTGACACGTGGAGACTGTCCAGGGACGCTTGAGATACCCAATGAACGAGACAGCCTCCATGAGTGCATTCGTTCCGCCGCCGACCCTGAGAAACTCCAGGCCGCGCTTGTTTACCACCTCTGCAATTGACATCTAATCTGACGTAAATGTATTTAACGGCTCCATATGGCAACGATAACGTAAGATATAGGTAGCTTTTCGACTTCAGACTCCATTCCTCATAGTGCGGTGTGTCGAAACAAATACATTCCGCAACGCTTTCTTGTTTGACTGGTCTTCTCCTACTGGGGAAATGCGACTGCAGTGAGAGGTCGTTAAGTTATTTCAGAGAAACAATTAAAGCTATTAGTAAACTGAAGCCTCCGTGATTGAAGATGAGGCATCATGAGATTTCGCCACGATGTGTGCCAATAAGCTGCGCGACTCCGCATCCTTGGCCCGCCCTTTGCATACAATAGTTCAACACAATCGATACCCTTGCCACGAGGAACTGGAGGACGTGAAGTGCCAAAGCAGGCTTTGCTGATACGAGGAGCGCAGGCGATTGTGACCTGTGACGAACAGGACACAGTGCATTGCGACGCGGATGTCCTTGTTGTAGGGGCGGAGATCCAAGCCATAGGGAAGAATCTTCCTTCCGATGGGGCCCAGATTATAGATGCGGCTGGAAAGGTGGTGTATCCGGGGCTTATCAACACCCACCATCACTTCTTTCAGAGTTTTGTCCGCAATCTGGTCGCGATCGACTACCCGAGCATGCACGTGCTCGACTGGGTTGAGTCGATCTATCAGATATTTCGTTTCCTTACTTCTGATGCCATCTATTATGCCTCCTATGTTGCAATGACCGACCTTCTCAAACACGGCTGTACATGCGCCTTTGACCATCAGTACTGCTTTCCACGTGCTGCTGGAGGGCAGATCGTCGACCGCCAGATGGATGCTGCCAAAAGCCTTGGTATTCGTTTTCATGCTGGGCGTGGGGCTAATACGCTTCCGAGAACGGAAGGCAGTTCCATACCAGACGAGATGCTGTAGAGCACCGAGGAGTTCCTCCGGGACTGCGAGCGCTTGGTTGCTGCGTATCATCAGACCCAGAAATTTGGAATGCAGCGGGTGGTGATTGCACCTTGTCAGCCAATCAACTGCTACAGGGAGACATTTGCAGAGACAGTGTCGCTTGCACGGAGCTTGGGTGTTTCAATGCATACACATCTCGGTGAAGGCGAAAACGAAGGAATGCTGGCACGCTGGGGTATGCGGACTTTGGATTGGTGTGAGGAACTAGGCTTTGCCGGTTCTGACGTTTGGTACGCCCATGGTTGGGAACTGGATTCCGGTGAATACCAGCGAATGGGTCGCGACGGAACCGGTTTGTCACACTGCCCAGCACCTGCGGTGCTAGGCGGCTTTGACATAATAGACGTTCAGGAACTCGACAAGCATAAGGTAAACATTAGCTTGGGATGTGATGGGTCGGCAACGAACGATAGCTCGAACCTGCTGGATTCTCTAAGACTTGCCTATCTCATGCAGGCCCAATCAGCCAAAAGACGTGGTTCGTACCCAACCCCATACCGTATGCTCAAGATGGCGACTGCCGGTGGTGCTGCCGTCCTTGGTCGTGAAGACCTTGGAATTCTGACTCCGGGACGAGCCGCAGACCTGTTCATGATAGATGCCACCAAGCTGGAGCTTGTAGGTGCTATGCATGACCCCAAAAGCGTTCTTGCAAAGACAGGGCTCACCGAAACGGTCTGGCTCACCATGGTCAATGGCAGGGTAGTGTTTCACAAAGGTGAACTCACCGGAGTTGACGAAGAAGCTGTGCGGGCCCGTGCCCTGGAAGTATTCGAAAAAGATGTCGTGTCTCGGCACGACGTATTTAATCGCAGTTGATGTATTCAACTGAAGGCCAAAAGGAGGATCAGTGTGAAGAAGACAATAATTGTTGTGTGTATGGTGATAGCGGTAGCAGCGGGCGTTTGGGCCGGAGGGAGCTCGGAGGGAGAATCCGCGCGTGATCCTGATCAGCTCAGGGTGGCGCTTCTTTTGTCCGGTCCAGCCAATGATCAGGGTTGGAATCAGGTAGCGTTACAGGGGCTGCAGGATGCAGAATCCCAGTTTGGAATAAGCACTGCTTACTCGGAGTACGTTGATGTAGCAGAAAGCGAGGCCGCGTTTAATGACTATGCCTCCCAGGGCTATGATCTCATTATTGGGCATGGATATCAGTACGGTGATCCGGCTGTGCGTGTCGGGCAACGGTTTCCGAACACCTACTTCGTAGCGATTGAGTCTGCGTCTCAGTCGGCTAATGTTGCATCATATGTGCTTGCCGCCGAACAGGCATCTTTCCTGACCGGATACATTGCGGCTTCGGTTTCCGAGTCTGGTCACCTAGGAATAGTGGGAGGTGTGGAACAGCCGTCAATTGTGAAGATCATCGAGGCATTCAAGCTCGGGGCCCGTGAATATGATCCTGACATTACTGTAACTGATATCTATATTGGCTCATTCACCGACGCAGCTCTGGGGCAGGACGCAGGTATCTCTTTAGCAGACCAAGGGGCAGATGTTCTGGCTCACGTTGCAAACCAGGCGGGTATCGGAGTTATTCGTGCAGCAGAGGAACGGGGGCTCTTTGCGATCGGTGATTCCTATGACCAAAGCTCAATCGCGCCAAACACCATTGTGACCAGCAACATCTATAATGTTCCGCTTTTGGTTCTTACCGCGGTTGAGCATGTACGTGAGGGCAGCTTCGAAGGCGGAATCCTCCACCTTGGAATGGAGCTCGGCGTCATAGACATTGCTCCTTTTCACGAGATGGCGTCAGTTGTGCCGGACGCTGCGCAACAACGGGTAGAGGAACTGAAGGCCAGCATTATTGCCGGGACACTAACGGTTCCGCTTGTTGAATCGCGAACCCAATGAGCCTAGTCGGAATGAACCGGATAACTAAGTCGTTCTCCGGTTTCCGTGCACTGGATAACGTAGATTTTGAGGTCGACGAGGGCGAGATTCACGCCCTCGTCGGCGAGAATGGCGCAGGGAAGACCAGTCTTATGAATATCCTGTACGGAATCTATCATGCAGATGCTGGGGATCTACGATGGAAAGGTTCCAAGCTGCAGGCACATTCCCCAACTAACTCGATTCGGGCAGGTATAGGTATGGTGCACCAGCACTTCATGCTGGTGCCAACACTGACAGTTTCCGAGAACATTACGTTGGGAACCAACCCAGTGCGAGCTCTTTTCAGAAACCGGAATGCGGCGAATGCTCGAATTCGTGAGCTCTCCAAGCGTTACGGAATAGACTTAGACCCCAATGCACTGGTGAGGAGCCTCTCGGTTGGTGTACAGCAACGAGTGGAGATCATGAAGGTGCTGTACCGGCAGGCCGAACTTCTGATCTTGGATGAACCAACGGCGATGCTGACACCACAAGAAACGGAACGCCTTTTCTTTGTTCTGCAACGCTTGCGCGAAGACGGACGATCAATTGTTCTCATCACACACCGCCTATCTGAGGTTATGAAGCTCAGTGACCGAGTCACTGTGCTCCGGAAAGGGTGTAGTGAAGGTATCCGGAGAACGAACGAGACTAACGAAAGTGAGCTGTCTCGGCTCATGATTGGCCGGACCGTCATACCGGTTGCGCGTGCAACCCAATCGTCTTCGGCACAGGATAAGAAACTGGGTCTGGAGGCACGCCTGCTGCGCACGCTTGGAGATGAGCTCGAATTCGGCAAAAGCAGAGAAAATGCAGGAATCTCGTTGGAGATTCGTTCCGGCGAAATACTGGGACTTGCCGGAGTTGAAGGCAACGGACAGCGTGAACTCTTTGAGACCATAGTTGGGCTACGGGAGCCGTATGGCGGGTCATTGCAATTATCTGGAGAGGACATTACTCGGTTATCAGTTAAGGAGCGACGTAGTCGCGGACTCGCCTGGATCTCGGATGATCGTCATCGCGATGGTCTTGTTCTTCAGATGTCACCCGCTCAAAACCTATTGCTCAGCCCCCTTGTCCGTGCCCGTGTTTCGAGGAATGGGTTGCTTGATGCTGCTCGAGCGACGGCCCTTTTGGATGAACTGGTGCAGGAGTACGGTATTGCACTCGCCGCTAAATCTGCTCCGGTAAGCTGGATGTCCGGTGGCAACCAGCAGAAACTAATTCTGGCAAGAGAGCTGCTCGGCAAGCCGCTGTGCATTGTGGCCTTCCAGCCCACCCGGGGGTTAGATATTGCTGCTGGAAGCTTTGTTGAGAGTCGTTTGTTGCAGCAAGCAGCCGCTGGTTGTGCGGTGGTGTTAATCTCAGGCGACCTAGAACAACTGCTTCGTTTGAGTTCTCGGCTTGCAGTGATACAAAAGCACAGAATCACCGGGCTGTTTCATGATCCAAGGGCAGTTGACCTTGATCGCTTAGGATTGCTGATGGGTGGATACCACGAGGTCGCTTCGTGAATCGTCCAAGCTCTGTTGTACAGCTTATTGTATCGTCCTTTATGGTAGTAACCATCGTGAGTGTGTTTAGCACGCTTGTGGCCGCCGTTGGCGCAGAACCGCTTAGCGCCTTCTTCGGATTCATGTCTGGGATTGGTGGTTCGTGGTACGCGGTGTCAGAGGTTCTGGTAAGAGCAACTCCCTTACTCCTTGCTGGTCTCGGTGTTGCTTTGGGTCTACGTAGCGGCTATGTGAACTTGGGAGCGGAGGGACAGATATACATGGGTGCCGTCGCGGTTACCGCAGTTGGCCTACACTTCTCTTGGCTTCCGCCTATTCTTGGTATCCCTGTTGCGCTGTGTTCGGGTTTCCTCGCGGGCGGACTCTGGAGTGCGTTGCCGGGGTTTCTCAAGGCGAGGTTTGGAGTCTCGGAGATTATCAATACTATAATGTTGAACATTATTGCCATCAATGTTGTGGGCATTCTAGTCCGTACCGTGTTCAGGGATCCGCAGTACCCGCTGCCCATGTCACCAACGCTTGGAGATGCCGTCCGTTTTCCGTACTTGCTCCTTCCGACACGGCTGCATTTGGGTACCGTATTTGCATTTGTAGCCCCTGTCATAGTGGCGTTCTTCCTTTGGAAAACTGTTTCCGGCTACAAAATGCGGGTGGTAGGACTTAATCCACACGCCGCGCGGGCGGCTGGCTTTTCGCCGGTAAAGATGACTGTCGTCGCCTCCACCATTGCCGGGGGCTTAGCTGGCGTTGCCGGGGTCGGAGAAATAGCTGGGCTACACCACCGACTGCTGGAAGGAATCTCCCCTGGCTACGGTTACATTGCTATTGTGGTGGCTCTGCTCGGTCGGAACAATCCTTTTGGCATTGTACTCTCCGCTATAGGTATTTCAGCGTTGCAGGTAGGGTCTACCGCTATGCGCCGCCAGGTTGGTGTGCCAGCCTCTATTGCCTGGGTGCTAATGGGTGTAGTTGTTCTGCTCTTGTTGGCTCGGCCATGGCTACTGTCCACAACGGAAGGGCTCCTGCATCGTTTCGCTGGCAAGCGGGGTGATCTCTGATGCAGCAATGGATCGACCTGTTGGTCAGTGTCGCAACAGTTGCATTTGTCGGCGCTGCATTGCGAACTGCGCTTCCGCTCATTCTCGCGGGGCTGGGTGAAAGCATCTCAGAGCGTACCGGACTCATGAATATAGGACTGGAAGCCATCATGCTCGCTGGCGCCTTCTTTGCTTTCTTTGCCACCTTCCATAGCGGTTCCCTGCTCATTGGTGTAGTTGCTGGAGCGACGGCTGGCATGGCGGTGAGCTTGATCCACGCCTTTATGAGTTTACAATGTCGAGTCGACCAGACTCTCTCTGGATTGGCGCTTAACTTTAGCATCCTTGGTCTTACCAGCTTCATCTTTTTGGTTGGAATGGATAGCTCCGGCGTGGCGCTGATCCCGGTTTTACCCAGATACGCTGTTCCCGTCCTTTCCAAAATACCGGCACTGGGCCCCGTGCTCTTCAGCCAAGACTTGTTGTTTTACTTTGCACTGGTGGCAGTGCCAGCGCTGTGGGTGCTTCTCTACAAGACGGAGTGGGGTCTCAACATGGAAAGCACAGGCGAAGCACCGCATGCGGCAGATAGCGTTGGTTTGTCCGTGTTTCGCATACGCTACGCGGCGGCGCTGATCAATGGTCTGTTTGGCGGCCTTGCTGGAGCATACCTCACGTTGGGACGCCTTGGACTTTTTATTGAAAATGTCACCGGCGGTCGTGGCTATATTGCACTTGTGGTGGTAATCATTGGCCGCCGAAATCCGATTGGCATCGTTGCTGCAGCCTTGCTTATTGGCGCAGCCGAGGCTCTCCAGTTTCGGGTCCAAACATTTGGAATAGATGTCCCGGCTAATGTGTTCATTATGCTTCCGCACATCATTACGATAATCGTGCTGTTCTTGGCCCGTGGACGTACCCGTGACCCGGCTGCCCTGGGAAGACCCTTTTTCCGTGATAGCCGGTGAAAGCACATTAGGATGAAGTCTCCCGAACAGCCTATCGGCCAAGTGTGAACCATTTCTTCAGCCGCCGACCCGGAGAGACTCCAGGTTGAGCTTGATCCTTGACTAGTCAGTCTAGTCTGTACACTATTCATGTATGAGTAGTGTCGACAAAACATGGTCGCTGCAGGATGCAAAAGCTCGTTTTAGTGAGCTGGTGAACTGCACCTTGTCCGAGGGGGCACAGTTGGTAACCCGGCATGGCCGTCCGGCGGTGGTGGTGTTGCCGGTGTCCGAGTATGAGCGCCTGCGGGCGCCAGCACAACGGCTGAGTGAGTTCCTGCTCGCGGCGCCTCGGGTGGAGTTACATAGTGAGCGCTCGCGCGATGCCGGAAGAAGTATAGATCTATGATCCTGCTTGATACATGTGTGGTTTCGGAGGCGCTTAAGCCACAGCCTTCAGATGCAGTTATGCCCGGAACATGCGTGACTATGAGGACACCGGTGTCGAGCTCATGAATCCCTGGGTTTCCGCGTAACCACGTAACCACATTCCCGCGTAACCCCAGTTAAGCAAGCTGTGTAACCCCAGTTACGCGCCCACACACACAGCCTTCTGCAGCACTACCTCGCAAGCTCCTAAAGACCGCATATACCCTGTGAAACCCGTCAAACGCTCCATTTTTTCTCCTCACGCTGTGTGCTTGCGCTGCATGTAGGCAGCTTTGGCCGTGCCCGGTGCAGTTGGCCCGCGCTTTGCATTGTTATGTGGCTGGAGGTATACGGGTGCGGGTTCACACAGTTCTACGACAGTTTATTCGGCTCTGCGGGCTGGCGGCGCTTGTGCTTATT
>PXEI01000253.1 GCA_003564775.1 Spirochaetaceae bacterium | reverse complement strand
GACGGAGAGAGTGGGATTCGAACCCACGGAACCTTGCGGCTCAACGGTTTTCAAGACCGCCTCCTTCAACCACTCGGACACCTCTCCGTTTCAATGAGGGTTCACTATAGCCATACGGTAGTCATTTGTCAATGATGACGGTAAGATTGTACCTTGCAGACACAAAGCCCAAGGAGCGCTTATGCTACAGACCGTTCTACCCGATGTCATCCGCGAAAGCATAGAAAACAAGAACTGGACTCGTCTCGTAGCACCCGACATCGAGTGGCCGGAATACGAAATCGTTGCTCCCGAGCTTGCAGACTATATCAAGGAGATAGACAAGACTGATCGCGTACTTCTTTTCCGGGCGTTGCCGCGTGACCTCAAGGTCGATATTTTCGCATTTCTTGATCCGGAAACCAGCGACAACCTGCTGTTTGAACTTACCGATGCAGAGACTCGGCATATTCTTGCCGAACTTGAACCGGACGATCGTACAGTACTCCTTGGAGAACTACCGGGTCAGGTTACCCAGCGTCTTTTAACATTGCTCAGTCCGGACGACCTCAAAGAAGCCAGGCAGCTTCTTGGTTATCCGGAGGAAAGCATCGGGCGTCTCATGACGCCAGACTATGTCGCGGTGCGCCCTAGTTGGAGTGTGGCTGATGCCCTGGATCATATTCGTCGCCACGGAAACGAAAGCGAGACAGTCAATACCGTGTATGTTACAGACAAGTCCGGTAAGCTACTGGACGCCCTGCCTCTGCGGCGTTTCATTCTGACCGAGATCCACGAAACCGTAGAGAGTATCATGGACGACACGGTTGTCAGTATTTCTGCGTATGAAGACCGCGAGGAAGCGGTACGTGTTATGCAACGATACGATCGCATTGCCTTACCGGTGGTCGACTCGGGTGGCGTGCTCTTGGGAATTGTAACCTTTGACGACGTGTTTGAGGTGGCAGAACAGGAAGCAACCGAGGACTTCCACCGCAGTGCTGCTATCGCACCGCTCAAAGGGAGCTACTGGGAGCTCAGTCCCGCGCGGTTGTTTCGCAGCCGAATTGGATGGCTGTCAATCCTGGTCTTTGTTAACCTCATTAGTTCGGGAGTTATTTCTGCTTTTGAGGAGACCTTGGCAGCATACGTAACCTTGGCATTCTTTATTCCGCTCATTATCGACACCGGTGGTAACACAGGCTCACAGTCGGCGACTCTCATGATTCGTTCCATAAGCACCGGGGACATTCGCTTGAGTCAGTGGGGCCGTGTCTTCATGAAGGAGCTTCTCATTGGTGCTGCAATAGGTCTGGCGCTCGGTGCGCTTGGTGCAGTTCTTGGCGTTTTTCGAGGCGGGCCAGCCATTGGCCTTGTTGTTTTCATGACTATGGGCACCATGCTCATCATGACAAACCTCATTGGTATGCTCATGCCGTTTGTACTCACCAGGCTGAAACTTGACCCAGCTATCGCCAGCGGGCCACTGATTACCTCAATTGCCGATGCGGTTGGACTGGTGATCTATTTCTCCTATGCACGGTGGATTCTTGGTTTATAGCCAGAATCCACCCGCGATTCAGGAAATTCCCAGACGCTCAGGCAGAACCCACAAAAGAAACTGTGAGAAAACCTCCCACGCGTGTGGTCCGTAACCTCCGGACTTGACCCAGGCCTGGGGTATACCAAGCTCGTTAAGGCGTCGGTACACCAGGTGATCGCGTTCATCTAGTTGCTCAAGAGTGAGATTAAGAGGGGCGGTTGAGGGAAGCCCATCCTTTTCGTAGGGGTCTGCTCCACCGACTACTATCGCTAAATCCGGAACGCCAAAGAGCTCCATGCGCCGCAATCCTTCATCAAGACGGGCTACGTACTCTCGTTCTTCTCCGGAAGCAATGGGGATATCTACATCACTTGGTACGAATGAAGGGTGAAGAGTTCCATCTGGAAGATAAGGATTGCGGTCCAACGGCCACCCGTCGGCCATATGTATACTAAGCGTTCGAATACTTTGGTCACCCGCACAGAGTGGTGCGGTTCCGTCGCCCTTGTGTGCGTCAATATCCACAATCCAGATACTCCGCGCCTTTCCCTCTGCCTGCATCCGTCGTGCGGCAATGACTAAGTCATTAATGACACAGAATCCATCTCCGGTGTCGTACTTCGCGTGGTGAAAGCCCCCGGTGAAGGTGTAGCAGAACCCGGATGCGAGTGCTTGACGGCAACACTCGCAGGTGCCAGCAACCCCGTCTATTAATCTGTCAAAGAGCTTAACCAAAGGATATTTCGCCTTCGACGGATCATACCGGTAGTAGTTGCCCTCAAAATCCAGCAACTCAAAAGTCTTGAGGAGCTCAGCCTCAAGCCCCTTCGAGTAGAGTCGTCCTACATACTCTGACGAGTGAACCCTCAGGAGGTCTTCTTTTGTAACGTCTACTGGATAGTCGGGAAGGTGCCATTGTTCACGAATTGAACCAAGCCGGGGATCCTCAATCAGTGAACGATATGTTTCAGTAACCGTGCTGTCATAGATCGGAATGAGAATTCCGAAGTCGCTCAATGAAGGTTGGAGTTGTTCTCTGTACAGTAGCATCAGTTCCTTCCAGATTGTGGATATCCAAAACGATCCACGTATTCTTCAATGATTTCCATGTCTCCTGGTGCAAGCAAAGATCGGTAACGATGAAGCAGTTCCGGGTCATAGCGGAGTGAAGAGTATACCGCCCAATGTGCCTTGTTAATTCGGTTCCGCCCAAGCGTTCGGTACCAGCTCCGGCGGCCGTCGGCACGGGCGATATAGTCATCGCCAATTTGCCTATACCTTCTATACGCGGCAAGATAGGCTTCAAATACGCGATCAAGCTCCGCTTCGTCAAAGCTCCTTTGCCCATTGTCAGCCGAACGCCCTAAGGGATCATAAATGCGCACCACATCGCCTACCACCATAAAGTCGGGGTCGGGAAAACTGCCCGAGTTCAACAACCAAAGATCCGGCCACAAGTGTTCCTTGTCCCAGTAGCGACCCGCAAGCGAATAAAAGGTATCACCCCACTGTACGTAGTGAGTGAATAGAACCTCGCGTGAGGCTGGATCGCTGATATCCTCCGGTTCACGCTCCACAAAAACTGGCTCCGGCTCTGGCTCTGGCTCCGGCTCTGGCGCAACCGGTGCGACAGCCTCCGGTTCAGTCGGAACCGCAACGGGCTCGGGAGTCTGAATGACCTCGGTGTCATGAGCCGCTCCCTGCGGGGCCTGCCGCATAAGGCCCGGATGAAACAAAATAAAGCCCAAAGCGACGAAATCGAAAAGCGCCATACATAGCATGAGAAGCACAACATGCTTTTTGCCTATCCGATAGTCCTCAAAGGCTCGTGCCGCGTCGAGAGATAGGCGTCCAAGGTGTTCTGTACCCATGTTTTGACCTCTTATCTACCATGATAGTATGATCTGAGCACCACTGCAACGGCCAATGCGCCAGGCAAAAAACTCAAGGATCGTAATCAATGTCGATATCGGAGCTTGAAGCCCTCCCACCCTCGTTCTATTGTACCCCAGCCCCGGAGCTCGCCAAGGCTCTCCTGGGCATGTGGCTTGTGCGCTTTGAGACCATCACCCCTCAGGGGCCGTTGGCTCCGGTACGCGCGGGTCGCATTGTAGAGACCGAAGCCTATAGACAGGACGACCCGGCGTCGCACTCCTATAACGGCCCGACTCCCCGTACGCAAGTTATGTTTGCCGGTGGAGGAATCGCGTACGTCTACCTGATTTACGGAATGCACCACTGCATGAATGTAGTCGCGGAGCCACCGGGTACCGGCGCAGCCGTTCTTGTTCGAGCACTACAGCCGCTATACGGATTGCCGGAGATGTGGGCTGCGAGGTTTGGAGATCGTCCATTTGCTACACATGATACTCGTAGAGTTCGCAGCCTATGCGACGGCCCCGGGAAACTTGCACAAGCCTTTGGAATTTCCGTGGAGCGTGACAACGCCCAGGACCTCAGTACGGGCCAACTCCGTGTTCTTAAGCCGCAAGATTATGAGTCCCTTGCTGTGGGTGAAGTGATAGAAGGCCCGCGCATAGGCATAAGCCGAGCAACCGACCTGAACTGGCGCTTCTATGCAAAGCGCGACGCCTACTGGGTCTCGGGAAGCAAAATCTCAACAACTCGATCGAGATCATCCATTGAAAGGTAAGTAATCTCAATGCTGCCCTTCTCCAGAGTTCCTTTGAGTTTGACCTTTGTGCCAAAGAGTTCAATAAGACGTTGTTCGATATCGGCTATCTCTGCCTCACGCGCCCGGAATCCGGCCTCACCGGAGTTCGGTCTGGTGTTTTTTCCTGACTTATCATCTGTATCCTGGTTTGTGCTGGGGCCGGAGCCGTCGTCTACCTTATCCGTAGCTGGCCCTGCTGCAGTGGATCCGCCAGATGCTAGTGCGGCAAAAGCCGCTTCCACCGACTCGCCCGCGGACACCCGGGTTGCCAGGGTCTCGGTCATCCGCACCGACAGCCCATGCTCAATAACTAGTTCACCGGCATGAGTTAGGTCCCCATCATCTTTAATTGCCAAGAGTGCCCGGGCATGCCCGGCCGAAATCTCTTGCGAAACCAAAGCTTGGCTCACCTGCTCAGGCAAACGCAGGAGACGGAGAACATTTGCAACCGAGGAGCGCTTCATACCAAGTCTCCGCGCCGCTTCTTCCTGGTTTATGCCTGCCGACTCAATAAGACTGCGAATAGCGCGGGCTTCTTCAAGCGGATTCAGATCTCGACGCTGAATGTTCTCAATCAGCGCAATCTCAAGCCGTTCCTCAACAGTGAAACTCCGAACCAGTACCGGCACCACCTTGATACCGGCCTCAAGCGATGCTCGGTAGCGGCGTTCACCTGCAACTATGCGGTACCGACCCTCTTCAATCTGCTCGACCAGAATCGGCTGCAGAATGCCTTTTGAGCGAATAGAGTCTGCAAGTTCATGAATTGCCTCGGGATCAAACTCTTTGCGGGGCTGATCGGGGTTTGGTTCAAGAGAGTCCAGCGGGATGGTTGTGAGATCACGGCTCGTTTCCTCAGGAATTGCTTCACTTTCCTGGGCTTGGATCAGGGCATCTATTCCACGGCCTAAACGTCGCTTAGCCACGAGCAAGCACCTCTTCGGCAAGCTTCTGGTACGCCTTGGCTCCCGCACAGTCTGCATCATAACGACAGACCGGAACACCATGTGAAGGTGCTTCCGAAAGCCTGACGTTTCTTGGAATCACGGTGCGGAAAACTCGCTCCTTGAAGTATCCAACAACCTCTTGCACTACATCCTGTGACAGACGGTTGCGAGTATCGTACATCGTGAACACAATACCTTGTATGCTCAAGCCGGGATTGAGCGTGCGCTTGACTTGGCGAATACTTGAAAGCAGTTGCGTCAGCCCTTCCATTGCAAAGTACTCACACTGCAAAGGGATAATCACGTTGTCGGCAGCCACAAGGCCGTTCAGGGTAAGTATACCCAGGGACGGTGGACAGTCTGTAAAAATATAGTCGTACTCGTTTCGCAGAGGTTCCAGGCCATCCTTGAGAAAGAACTCACGCCGTTCTTCCGAAACCAACTCAACCCCCGCCCCGGTAAGGTTTATGCTCGATGCAATGATATCAAGGTTGGGCACCATAGTAGATTGCACCGCCTCGCGGGCCGATATGGTACCGGTAATAACCTCATAGATCCCCTGTGTGTCGGTGGCCGCACTGACCGTGCTCGAAAGGTTGCACTGTGGATCAAAATCCACCAATAGCACCTTTTTCCCGGCAAGGGCCAAATAGGCCCCGAGATTCACAGCACTGGTGGTCTTACCAACGCCGCCTTTCTGATTTGCGAATACAGTTATTAGTCCCATATCAATGTTGCGGGATTATACACGATTCACTCCCCTCTGTCAGTGCGAATCGTCCGCGGTATGCAGATGGGTCTCAACATAGCGCTTTCGGGCCCGCTCCTGGATCCCAATTGCTAATGCAAGCATGGACACCAGAATGCCTTCCGGTGTGCGCGGTGGTCGCGGAGACAGAGGAAAAGTCGAGTTCAGAATAATGTCCTTTTCAGTAGCACTAAAGGGTCCCCAGTTCAACCAGTGCTCACGAAAGAAAGAACTCGTAAAGGTGTTCCAGTTCTTTCGAGTCCGGCGAACCGGCTCCGGGCTGGGGAGTCGGAGTAAAGCTGCTCGAAAGGATGCCTCGGCGTCTAAGCCAAGCGCCCTGGAAAGTCTGAATGCTGCTCGCGCCACTCGTTCGTTGTGCTGAAGCAGGTTGGTATTGCCAAATGCTTGCTCTTCAAGTTGTGCATACTCAGGAACGGATACAATGGGGAGTCTTAGTGACTCAATCCGAGCTTGCTCGGCTTCCGAAAGCTCCCCAAGCACTGCCGCAAAGGTACCATGGGTATCGGTCTCATCAGGCTTCTGTCCCATAACATGCTGCACTAAGGCCCTTAGCTCACGCCGCTCGGCAAATGATGAGATCAAGTGCTCGGGTCTCGTCGCCAACAGCTTTTGCAACGGATCATGAACTGCGCCAGTGTATCTATTGAAGACTTCACCGCTCAAGGATCGCAGCCGGTCCAACTCTAGCTCAGCTTTACCTCGCACCTCATCAATACGCAGTCGTAGACCTCTCAACGCATGGCTGGAGAGTCCAACATCAATGAGCAGGTAGAAGAGCAGACCACCAGCAGCGGCACGTGAAGTTGTGGCCGAGAGTGTTGTGTAGAACTCATTCAAGTATGGCTTAATGCCATGAATGACCACCAGAGTCAGCACAAACCAGTACACTGAGTACCGAAGGGCAATGCGCCCATGAACATTGAAACGGTAGTTAGAGTAGTCCCAGATCCGAACACCAAATACGCGCTCCATAAGCCAGCCAGCAATATACTCAAGGAGCGTGACCAGCAAGGTCAGAACGAGAACTGCTGCAATGTATGACAAGGGTTGAAGCGGAATGTAGAGAACGTGAATAATGAGCCCACCGAAACCAAATACCGGAATAACTGGGCCGTAAAGAAACCCGGAGTTAATCAATCTGTGATTCTTGAGACTCCGAAATGTAGATTCAATAATCCACCCTAGAAAAGCGTAGACTACGAAATAGAGAAAGAGTTGCACAAGTAAATCCGTCATGTGCATTCCTTTATCAGCTAGCACCAAAACTCATATTTATACCTAGATTGACTCAATATTGTATATTCATTACAAAGATGAACACGATTTTCTCACAAACGGAGGTAGTTCATGAAGAAGTTAATCATTGCGGCCGTACTTGTCACGGTGGCGCTCAGTATGGTGTTGGTTGCATGCAGCCAGACCGAGGAAGCAGACGGAGTACCGCGCATTGTCATTGGTACGGATGCAACCTGGCCGCCAATGGAGTTCATTGACCAGTCGACTCGAGAGATCATTGGGTTCGATATCGACCTTATGAAAGCGGCAGCAGAAGCTGGCG
>PXEI01000096.1 GCA_003564775.1 Spirochaetaceae bacterium | reverse complement strand
GATCCTGCTCCTGCAGTGCTGTGAACACTACATGGATTCCCCGGTGCGAAATACGTACAACCCGCGCCTGCAGTTTCCAGACCTCGCCAGGGTCGGGCTCCAGATAGAGATAGAGTAGATCACCAATGTCTGGTGTCACGTCCTTGTGGTCCGAGTTCTCAGCAGTGAGCTCCACAAGGTCCAGTGCTGCACCGCCACCGCCAAGGTCAAAAACAACCCCGTTCAGATCCGCGCCTTCTGGTGACACACGCTCTATACGCACCGGCAGGCGAACCGCCTTACGAAAGTAGCGGCGGCGCTGCAGACGCTGCGGCTGTTCGGCATGGCGTAGAACTACGTTTTCACCGTCTCGCGACAAGACAAGTGATTCAAAAACGAAGATCCCTGCCGCGTTGTGATAAATGAGTTGTAGAGGGCGTCCACTCAGCGGCAGGCGGCTTATGCGGTCGGGCCTGCATCGCAGTTCAAGTCCCATACTCCGTGAACTTGAGGCTATCTCTCCAGCAATGGGCTTGTCCTTGGACCGTGCCCTGAGCAAGACCGTGGAGCCTGGTTTCAGTTGTGTGGTGGAATGGGGCGCCTTGGCCCCGTCGGAATCAAAGCCAAGTTGGATGCGCAGGCCCGCAACCGCATCCGGGGCGACCCGCTTTTGCTCCATTGCCCGCACTGCGCACGAGTTAAAGAGGGACTCATCCTCAAACAGGAGGTATCGCTCCGCGGGGCGCTGCATAGTCTCTGCAAGTGTATGCAACACCTCAAGCTGGGATGGTGAGAGGTCTGTGCGGCGCAGCGCTTGCTGATACAGGCGCTCGGTACGTTCGGACTCAGCTTGTTTCTCTCGCCGTGATACGTGACGCCGATATCCGAACAAAATGCCAAGTAATATAACGAAGAAACCCACAAAAATGGAAATTTCCAGCGGACTCCGGGTATAGGCGTCCGAAATCTGCCTGTGGAACTCTTCAACTGTTCTTGCCCCCGGCAAGTCTTCCATTGTTTGTGTGCCGCCTATCGTGCGAGGTTCGCAGCTTGCCTCGTATAGCTGTTTCTATCCATGGTTTGAGTTTTTGTCAAGAGCGGAAGTTTTTCGGCGGTCAAACCCTCCTTGTGGTCGGGGGTACGGCCAAAGAGCCGTGTCGGGACAATTTTCTGAGATAACTTTCGAGTTTCGCTTGACTATATAATTTCAGTCGGTATCATCTAATAACCAAATGATTGGGACACAAAAGATTGTGGGTAATAAGTTCTTTGTTGGTTTAGTCGCAGCGGATAATACCGAGTGTGAACAATGCCAACACGTAACCGAAAACACAGGAGGCGATACGAATGAGCGGAAGCGAAAACTATTTTTTTACGTCAGAGTCAGTAAGCGAGGGGCACCCCGACAAGCTGGCCGACCAGGTTTCTGATGCAGTGCTGGACGCCTGTCTGGCAGGCGACCCGGACTCACGAGTTGCATGTGAGACCTTTACAACCACCGGAATGGTGCTGGTCGGTGGAGAAGTAACCACCGAGGCTAGTTTTGACATACAGGAAATAGCCCGTGAAGTTGTGCGCGAAATTGGATATACCGATCCTGCCTATGGAATAGACGCCGAGAGCATGAACGTCATGAACACCCTTCATTCCCAGAGCCCGGATATCTCACAAGGTGTCTCAACCGGAGAGGGGCTCTACGACGAGCAAGGCGCTGGAGATCAGGGCATGATGTTTGGGTATGCGTGTCTTGAGACCCCGGAACTTATGCCTGCTCCAATCATGTTGGCGCACCAGCTCCTTCAGCACGCGGCCAAGCTTCGCAAGAACCGAAGCATCGACTGGCTCCGACCGGACTCCAAGAGTCAGGTCACCATAGAGTACGAAGACCACAGGCCCAAGCGCATTGATAGTGTTGTAGTAAGCCATCAGCACAACGACGAGGTTGGGTATGATGACATCAAAGAGGCCATTGTCTCCGACATCATTCAACCTATCCTCGGCCGCACCGGCCTTATAGACAGCAAGACCAAGTACTACGTGAACCCCACCGGGCGGTTTGTTGTTGGTGGCCCACATGGTGACTCCGGTCTGACTGGGCGAAAGATCATTGTTGATACCTACGGCGGAATGGGCCGTCACGGGGGCGGCGCCTTCTCTGGCAAGGATTCCAGCAAAGTTGACCGCTCTGCAGCCTACATGGCTCGGTATGTTGCCAAAAACATTGTCGCGGCGGGGCTCGCCGAGCGTGCGGAGTTAAGCCTGGCCTACGCAATAGGGGTACCATTTCCGGTGTCTGTACGCGTAGAGACCTTTGGAACCGGTAAGGTTGCCGAGTCCAAGATTGCAAGCGCAGTGCGCGAGGTGTTTGACCTGCGCCCCGCCGGGATCGTGTCCGAGCTCAATCTCAAACGCCCGGTTTTCCGAGAAACAGCAGCCTACGGTCACTTTGGCCGCAGCGGCCCCACCTTTACCTGGGAGCGAACCGACAAGGCTGAGCAGCTTGCATCCATGCTTAACTCCACTCCCATAGAGATTGGAGAACTAGCATGGGCAAAGTAGCAGTATATGGAATAGGGAATCCTCTCATAGATGTTCTCGTAACGGTTGAAGACCACGAGCTTCACGAGCTGGGCTTGAACAAAGGGGCAATGCAGCTGGTGGACAACGAACGCGGGGACGAGATTCTGGAATTCTTCAAAGACCGCGAAAAAAGCTACGCTCCCGGTGGGGCATGTCCCAACACTATGGTGACGCTGGCATCGCTGGGTCTGCCTACCGCACTCTCTGGTGTGGTGGGAGACGACGACCTGGCCGCCATCTACACCGCGCGCCTCAGTGAACGTGGAGTGCAGTCCGAGCTTTCGGTAGAGTCAGGCGAAACAGGTACCAGCATTGTTCTGGTCTCACCGGATCAAGAGCGCACTATGTGCACACGCCTGGGTGTGTGTCCGAGCTTCAGTCCGGAGCGCGTTGTGCATGACCGTGTTGCCCAGGCGAACTACCTCTACTTCACAGGCTATATGTGGGACACAGTGTCTCAGAAAAACGCCCTGCTCAGCGCCATTGCAACCGCCCGCGACAACGGTACCCAGGTAGTTTTTGACGTCGCTGATCCCTTTGCTGTGGAGCGCCACCGGGATGACTTTCTCACGCTTGTGTCGGAGCATGTCGATGTCGTACTGGCCAACCGCGACGAGGCACACATTCTGGTGGGCTATGACGATCCGCGGCGTGCCGTGGTTGAACTAGCAGAGCAAGCCGGTGTGGCTGCGGTCAAAGCTGGCGCACAGGGTTCCTACATAGCCTCCCATGACGGTGAGCGAGCAGCTATACCGGGATTTGAGGCGCGTGCGGTAGACACAACCGGTGCGGGTGACACCTATGCAGCCGGGTTTTTGTACGGTCTTGAGAAGGGAGCGTCGCTCGGTGAGGCCGGGCGCATTGCCTCATTTGTTGCTGCCCGCATTGTGGAAAAGCAGGGTGCCCAGTTCACACTGGCAGAGGCACAAGAAACCACCGCAGCACTAGAGCAGCAATCATGGACTGTCAGCGTTTAGACCGGCATCTGCCCCGGTTTTTTCACATCATTTGAAATAGGAGAGAGTATATGAGTACGATAATGAAGACCGACCTCAGAACCGACCACAAGGTCAAGGACTTGAGCCTGGCCGAGTACGGACGTAAAGAAATAGATATCGCCGAGCAGGAGATGCCCGGTCTTATGGCATCACGAGAGAAGTACGCCGCCGAGCAGCCCTTAGCTGGCCTCCGGATCATGGGCAGCCTGCACATGACTATCCAGACCGCGGTGCTTATTGAGACACTTGTTGAACTTGGCGCGGACGTACGCTGGGCAAGTTGCAATATATTCTCCACCCAGGACCATGCTGCATCGGCAATAGTTGTAGGCCCGCCCTCCAAAGGGGGCAGCCCCGAGGATCCGCGCGGAGTTCCGGTCTTTGCCTGGAAAGGCGAGACGCTTGAGGAGTATTGGTGGTGCACCAAACAGGCGTTGACCTGGCCGGACGGGAACGGGCCACAACAGATTGTTGACGACGGCGGTGACGCAACACTCCTTATCCACCGTGGATACCAGGCAGAAAAAAAGCCGACAATGCTTGATGAACCCACCGATAACCAGGAGCTGAAGATTGTCAACGAGCTCCTGACAGACCTCCAGCACACCGATGCCGGTTTCTGGAAAAGGGTCGTGTCGGATATCCGTGGAGTCAGTGAAGAGACAACCACCGGCGTACATCGCCTCTACCAAATGCAGGAAAGTGGCGAGCTGCTGTTTCCTGCAATTAACGTGAATGACTCGGTTACCAAAAGCAAGTTTGACAACGTGTACGGCTGCCGCGAGAGTCTGGTAGACGGCATTAAGCGAGCTACCGATGTAATGATTGCTGGCAAGACCGCCATGGTCTGTGGTTTTGGTGATGTTGGTAAGGGTTCTGCCGAGGCGCTTGCGTCGCTCAAGGCACGGGTACTGGTCTCGGAGATTGACCCGATCTGCGCCCTTCAGGCCAGCATGGCCGGGTATACCGTCTGTACCGTTGAGGAAGCGCTGCCACAGGCCGACATCTACGTAACTACTACCGGGAACAAGGACATCATTACCGCCGAACACATGGCTGGGATGAAAGACCAGGCTATTGTCTGTAACATTGGACACTTTGACAACGAGATACAGGTTGAGAAGCTCAATGCCTACCCCGGCGTGGAGAAGATCAATATCAAACCGCAGGTGGACAAATACCGCTTCCAGGACGGTCACAGTGTCTATCTCCTGGCCGAAGGCCGCCTGGTGAATCTTGGGTGTGCAACCGGTCATCCAAGTTTTGTAATGTCTAACAGCTTCACAAACCAGACTCTGGCGCAGATTGACCTCCATCGTACCAAGCGCGAGCCTGGCGTGTACGTGTTGAGCAAGGAACTTGATGAAGAGGTGGCACGCCTGCATCTATCTAAAATTGGAGCTAACCTGACCACGTTGAGTAAGGACCAGGCCGAGTACATTGGTGTCTCAGTTAATGGACCCTACAAACCCGACCACTACCGCTACTAAGGAGAGACGAATGGCAGATACAAAGATCAAACAAGATTTTGGAACGGATCCAATAGCGGTTCGCGAGAGTGACCACTATCAGCAAGAATACATAGAGGCTTTTGTAGACAAGTGGGACCAGCTCATTGACTGGGAAGCACGAGCGGAAAGTGAAGGTGACTTCTTCCTCCGTGTTCTCAAGGAACACAAGGCCGAACGTGTGCTTGATGTAGCCACCGGCACCGGGTTTCACTCGGTGCGTCTCATTGAGGCTGGCTTTGACGTTACCAGCGCGGACGGTAGTCAGGACATGCTGGCCAAGGCTTTTGAGAACGGCCGCAAGCGCGGACATCTTATCCGCACCGTTCATGCCGACTGGCGTTGGCTGAACAAAGACCTGAGAGAGAGTTACGACGCTATTGTGTGTCTTGGAAACAGCTTCACCCATCTCCATGACGAGCGCGACCGCCGGAAGACTCTGGCTGAGTTCTACGCAATGCTCAAGCATGATGGTGTGCTGATTCTGGATCAGCGCAACTACGACGCCATTCTGGACAACGGATTTTCCAGCAAGCACACCTACTACTACTGCGGAGAGAATGTCTCGGCCGAGCCGGAGTACATGGACGAAGGACTTGCCCGGTTCCGCTATAGCTTCCCTGACAAATCGACGTTCTACTTGAACATGTTCCCGGTCCGCAAGGAGTACGTGCGCAAACTTATGTTTGAGGTAGGGTTCCAGTCAGTAGAGACCTACGGTGACTTCAAGGAGACCTACCGCGACGACGAGCCTGACTTCTTTGTCCATGTTGCCAGCAAGAAGTACCTGGAGAAGCAAGAAGGAGAGGCGTAATGGCACGAAACTATGAAGAAACAGCAACGGTAACGGCGCAGAGTTACTACAACTCAAGCGACGCCGACACGTTCTACTACACAATCTGGGGTGGTGAGGATATTCATATTGGGCTTTACCAAGACGCTGATGAGGATATTGGCACTGCCAGCCGCCGCACGGTGGCCCAGATGGCAGAGTACACCGAGGTGGGGCCTGACTCGGTTGTGCTGGATATCGGCTCCGGGTATGGTGGGGCCGCTCGCTACCTGGCCGACCGCTTTGGCTGCAAGGTGGTCGCGCTGAACCTGAGTGAGGTCGAGAACGAGCGGGCTCGTGAGCAGAATCGCAAGGCTGGCCTTGAGGACAAAATTGAGGTCGTTGACGGCAGTTTTGAAGACATCCCTTTTGAGGACAACAGCTTTGACCTGATCTGGTCGCAGGATGCTATGCTTCATAGCGGCCGTCGTGAGCAGGTGCTCAAAGAGGCTGCTCGGGTGTTGAAGCCCGGCGGCCGAATGGTGTTCACCGACCCAATGCGTTCCGATGACTGTGAAACCGAGGAGCTGGGGCCGATCCTGGCACGGCTTGACCTGGAAGATCTGGCATGTCCGTCATTTTATCGGGAGACGCTTGGTCGCCTTGGGTTTGAGGAGATAGGCTTTGACGAGAACACCCCGCAGTTGGCCGCGCATTATCAACGGGTTCACGACGAAACCGTTGTCCGTGACGCGGAGCTGTCCAAGGTCGTCAGCCGCGACTACATCGAACGAATGAAAACCGGACTGCGCCATTGGGTGGAAGGCGGCCAAAAGGGCCGACTGTCCTGGGGCATCTTCCAGTTCCGCAAAAAATCATAAGGGAAGGGGGAACTCATGCACATCAAAGCCTTACTCGCAAAAAGCAAACCCGCCTTTAGTTTTGAGTTCTTCCCACCGAAGACGCCAGAGGCGGCCGAGGCGCTGTTTGCGACAATCAGTGACCTTGAGCCGCTCGAGGCCGACGCGGTGAGTGTAACCTACGGTGCCGGCGGGTCAACCAAGGGGCTCACGCACGACTTGGTGCTGGACATTCGCAAGCGTTCCAAGCTCACCGTCATTTCGCACCTTACCTGCGTCAGTGCTTCGCGCACCGAGACCCACGAGATTCTGCAAACCTATGCCGACAGCGGCATTGAGAATATCATGGCACTGAGGGGTGACCCACCCGGTGGGACACGAAGCTTCGAACCTCACCCCGAAGGCTTCACCTACGCCTCGGAGCTTGTTGCGTACATCAAGAAACAGTTTCCCGGGTTTGGAGTTGGTGTGGCTGGTTTTCCCGAGGGGCACCCGGCTACCAGTAACCGGCTTCTGGAGATTGAGCACCTCAAGGCCAAGGTCGACGCCGGAGCCGACTACATCTGCACCCAGATGTTCTTTGACAACCACGAATTCTATGACTTTGTGGAACGATCTCGGCACGCGGGCATAGAGGTTCCTATTGTTGCTGGCATTATGCCGGTGCCCAGCCGCCAGGGCATGAACAAGATGGCCGAACTAGCTGCAGGTACCAGATTCCCGGCTAAACTACTCAAGGCCCTGGACCGGGCCGAGACTGCTGAGTATTTCGAGAATGTTGGAGTGCACTGGGCAGCCTC